>NZ_SMGG01000011.1 GCF_004339245.1 Seleniivibrio woodruffii | reverse complement strand
TCCAGCCACCGACCGGGCTGGCGTGAGCCTCTTAACCGTCACTGCACCACAGGCTGTCACTTCCCTGTACAGGAGACAACCTGCTTTACATGCCACAAGACAGCGCATGCACCAAATCAGTACAGCAAATAGGGAGTTAAACAATGAGCCTTAAAGAGAAACTTCTGAACAGCACATCCTTCACCCGCCGTACGTTCCTCAAGGGAGCGAGCGTGGCGGGAGCTACAGCCGCCCTTTACGGATGCGGCGGCGGAGGCGGCGGCAAGACATATATGGAAGAGGACACCACAGTTGAGGTTCCCAAGATAACAGAGAAAGTTATCGCAGGCGGAACACCTCACAACTGCGGAGGCCGCTGTGTGAGCCGTTACTATGTAAAAGACGGCGTTATCAAACGTATCGTTACTGATGATACGCACGGACAAAAGCATTGCAGAGGGCGATGATCCTCAGTACCGTTCCTGTGTTAGATGCCACTCCAGAAAGCAGTGGTTCTACCGCAACGACCGTCTTCTCTATCCTCTGAAACAGACAGGAAACAGAGGCGACGTCAACGGTTTCGTGAGAATCTCATGGGATCAGGCGTTTACGGAAATTGCCGCCAAAATGCAGGACGTTGTGTCCAGATTCGGCGCAAAGGGCATCCACTCTATCTATTCATCAGGCGACCAGACAGGCTGGGCAAGAAACTCACTGCACAGACTGCTTAACCTGCTCGGCGGATACACATATTACTATACCGACTACAGCTTCCCCGCTCTTGAGCACGTTGCACCCTTTGTTGAAGGAAAATCAAACTTCCTTCCCAACGGTAACGCATATCAGGATGCACTCAGATCTGACAGAGTTGTTATGTGGGGCTTTAACCCTCACGAAATGATACAGGCTACCAATGCGGGCTGGTATCTCACTCAGGTCAAAGAGTCCGGAGTACCCTTTACATATATCGATACAAGGCTTTCAAAATCAGCGGCAACACTGGCCGACGACTACATCAACATCATGCCCTGTACCGACGGTGCGCTTCTGCTGGCGATGATGTATCACCTGCTGAAGAACCACCTTGCTGACCTTGATACAGACTTCATCAAAACCTATATGTACGGTTTCTTTGACACAGGCAACACTTTCGTGGCCGGACGCACAGCAAACGCCGCATATGCGGTTCCTGCGGGCGGTTCACTGTCTGCGTTCATCATGGGTAACGAAAACGATCTTGTCACAGCAGGTCTGAACACAGGACTTTCAATCTATCCCGACACAATAGGCTACAACGTGAACTCAACCGATGTTCTTCACGGTAAAACAGTCCATGTCTGGGGTCAGCGTGCGAAAACACCCGAATGGGCAGAGAAGATCACAGGTATCCCCGCTGCGAAGATCCGTGAGCTTGCAGAAATGTATCTCACAAAGAAAGTCAACACTTTCATCGGCGGCGGATATCAGCGTCACACCGAATCCGAGCAGGCCATCTGGCTGCACAGAGCATTCTCTGTTGTAACCAAAAACTTCGGTCTTGCAGGTCAGGGTTCGGGATATCCCGTGAGCAACACCTCACAGTCTAACCCCAGCCAGATGCTGAGCAACACCAACAGCGTGTCGCTGACAGCTCTGTATGACAACACAAAGGTCACAGACCTTACCTATGTGCCCACAGGACAGAGATATAACCTGCCTGTTTTTGTTGTTCCGGATGCTGTTGACAGAGCAGGAACAGGAACATCAAAATGGAACGACGGTCAGGTTAAGGCCATCCATGCAGGTTTCGGAAAAATAATCTTCGCCCCTGCAGGAAACATCATGGTCAACCAGTCCGGTGACGTTAACTATAACAAAAGTGTTTTCTCCGACAAAACAAAATGCGAAATGATAGTCACATGGGATCACTTTATGACCCCCTCTGCGGCAATGTCGGACTACATCCTCCCCGCAACTATGCAGGGTGAAAAACCGGCCGCTATAACCTCTACCGAGGCACTTTTAAGACTCAACAAAGTAAACGATATACCCGGTGAAGTTCTTTCAGAATATGAAATTTGTACCGGACTTGCTGAAAAACTGGGCAAAAAATCCGACTTCCTCGGCGGCTATGCCGAAGGTCAGGAGGGTATGGAAGCCAGACTTAAAGCAGGCTGGGATGCAGGCAACCTTTCCACTAAATACGGCATGAGCTATGACGAATGGTGCGAAAAAGGTATCGCCACTCTCCACGGCACATACAACGCATCCACCTATGCAATATCCCACAAGGCTTTCAGAGCCAACCCCGTAACCAGCCCTCTGAACAGCGCAAGCGGCAAGTTTGAAGCCTTCTGCGCCAACATGGTTGAAGACTACGAAGCAAGGCATCACGAGAACATCGACACAGTAACTTCCGACGGAGCGGGTCTCACCACTCTGTACCACGGCGGAACCCTCTACACAGCGGGAACAGGCGCAAACGCAGGCAGAAGATTCGTATATCCCATCCCCATGTACATTCCCACAGTTGAGGGAAGACATGCGGTTGACTATACCGACCCTTCAGACGAACTTGCACACGATGACCCCGCAGGTGTTGATGCCGCAGGTTACAAATACACTCTGCACACATGGCACCTTATGTATCGTTCACACTCAACTCTTAACAACGTTGCGTACCTGAACGAGAACTTTAAAAAAGATATCCACGGTAATCCCTCGTATCTTGATCCCGGCCGTAAATATACCGACGGCGTATGGGACGACAACGTATACGAGCCTATCTGGCTGAACCCCTCCGATGCTGCCGACCTTGGTCTTGCCACAGGTGACAGGGCGCTCATCGAAAACGCAAGGGGCAAAATGTACGTTTCCGTTATCGTTACAAACAGAGTTGCCAGAAAACTCATCCACATCGGTCAGGGTGCATGGCAGAAACAGAACGCACAGGGCGTTGACATCGGCGGATGCGCAAACACGGTCATTACCGCACGTCCCTCAAGGATATGCAAAGGTATGACTTCCGCTAACGACTGCCGTGTGAAGATCACTAAGGCTTAATGGAGGAATCAGATGTCTGCAAAACAGATGGCATTTTACTTTGATCAGAATAGATGCATGGGCTGTCACGCTTGCGTGGTAGCATGCAAAGACTGGAACGACGTTAAGCCCGGCGAGGCGAGATGGAGAAGACTTTCAGACACGGAAGTCGGTTCTTTCCCCGATGTAAAGGTGTTTAACCTCGTGGTATCCTGCAACCATTGCGCAAACCCTGCATGTACAGCGGCTTGCCCCGTGGGAGCTATCTATAAGCGTGCGGAAGACGGTATCGTTATCGTCAACCGTGACCTCTGCCAGTCCATCAAGGCCTGTGCTGTTGCGTGCCCCTACGGCGCACCTCAGTTTGCCGACGATGCAAGCGAACCTGTAAAACAGGCGAGCTGGGCAGTGGCTCACCCCATGCAGAAATGTACCATGTGCTGGGACAGACAGGCAGAAGGGCTTCAGCCTTCATGCGTAGCATCCTGTCCTCAGCGTGCGCTTGATTTCGGCACAGCCGAGGAGATAGCGGCGAAATATCCCACAGCGGTTCGCACTGTTGTAGGCTTCCCGCAGTCAGACAAGGACTCCAACGGCAACACGCTTAAGTCCGGCGACACCGTACCTTCGATATTCTTTAAACCGAAGGAATAAGCTAAACATATGTGGCGGAGGATTATTTCCTCCGCCTTTACACTTAAGACTGAACGTTATGTTTGCATGGGTATAACGCATTGATACCACAATATTTTTATATTCGTATCGTTCTTAACTCAGTCTTAACCTTTGCGATGGTAAATGTCGTAAAAATCGACAGAACATATGCAGATAATGTGCATTAGTTCAGGGTTGATTGAATTACCTACAAGGAGGAACCATGCGACATTTGTTGAGCAGTCTGTTTATAACAGTCCTTCTGCTTGGCTCGGTCGGTGTTGCCAGTGCCTTTGAGGCGGACGGCTACACAACCCCCGACAACTGGTCCATGCAGACGACTCCCGGTCAGTTCAAACAGAGCATGACAGGAGTAGGGCTGAC
>NZ_SMGG01000010.1:2500-5300 GCF_004339245.1 Seleniivibrio woodruffii | reverse complement strand
ACGTAAAAAATCCCTGGCGGCGACCTACTCTCCCATGTGTTAATCTTCACACAGTATCCTCGGCGCTGGAGAGCTTAACTTCCGTGTTCGAAATGGGAACGGGTGTAGTATCTCCGCTAAAGCCACCAGGGAATCCATAAACTTCTTATAAATTCCAGTTAAACTGTTATAAACATCTTCATGTTTTGACTTTCATATGAGCTTTTAAAATTAAGGGAAGCAGGTTTTTATTATATCAAGCCTTACGGACTATTAGTACTGGTTAGCTCAACGCCTCACAACGCTTACACACCCAGCCTATCAAACATGTAATCTACATGTGTCCTTTAATGACTTTCGTCAGGGAGATCTCGTCTTAGGGCCAGTTTCCCGCTTAGATGCTTTCAGCGGTTATCTGTTCCAGATGTGGCTACTCAACAGTGCCCCTGGCGGGACAATTGAAACACCAGTGATCTGTCCATCCCGGTCCTCTCGTACTAGGGACAGACCCCCTCAAATCTCCTACGCCCGCAGCGGATAAGGACCGAACTGTCTCACGACGTTCTGAACCCAGCTCGCGTACCACTTTAAACGGCGAACAGCCGTACCCTTGGGACCTGCTACAGCCCCAGGATGTGATGAGCCGACATCGAGGTGCCAAACCTCCCCGTCGATGTGAACTCTTGGGGGAGATCAGCCTGTTATCCCCGGGGTACCTTTTATCCGTTGAGCGATGGCCCTTCCATGCGGAACCACCGGATCACTAAGGCCTAGTTTCCTACCTGCTCGACTTGTAGGTCTCGCAGTCAAGCATCCTTATGCCTTTACACTCGTCAATTGGTTTCCAACCAATTTGAGGATACCTTCGCGCGCCTCTGTTACTCTTTCGGAGGCGACCGCCCCAGTCAAACTACCCGCCAGACAATGTCCCTCCGGTTGCACACCGGCTAGGTTAGATAATCAGTACATCAAGGGTGGTATTTCAAGGTTGACTCCACGCACTCTAGCGAGCACGCTTCACAGTCTCCCACCTATCCTACACATGATATACCAAGTATCATTGCCAAGCTATAGTAAAGGTCCACGGGGTCTTTCCGTCCTGCTGCGGGTAAACGGCATTTTCACCGCTACTGCAATTTCGCCGAGTTCATGGTTGAGACAGCGTCCAGATCGTTACGCCATTCGTGCAGGTCGGAACTTACCCGACAAGGAATTTCGCTACCTTAGGACCGTTATAGTTACGGCCGCCGTTTACTGGGGCTTCGATTCAATGCTTCGCTTGCGCTAACATCTCCTGTTAACCTTCCAGCACCGGGCAGGCGTCACACCCTATACTTCCTGTTACCAGTTTGCAGAGTGCTATGTTTTTGATAAACAGTCGCCTGGACCTCTCTTCTGCCACTCTCTTCCGCTTCAACCGCTAAGGTTTACACGTACAAAGAGCTCACCTTATCCCGAAGTTACGGTGACATTTTGCCGAGTTCCTTAACCATGATTCTCTCGAACACCTTAGGATTCTCTCCTCGCCTACCTGTGTCGGTTTGCGGTACGGTCGCTCTATGGACTCCTTAGAAGTTTTTCTCGGAAGCATGGTATTAATGACTTCGTCCTTGTTACGGGACTCGTACTCGCATCTCGGCCTTAAACAAACGGATTTGCCTATCTGTTCAGCCTACCTGCTTGAACCGGGACAACCAACGCCCGGATCATCTAACCTTCTTCGTCACTCCATCGTCAAACGTCATAGAACGGTACAGGAATATTAACCTGTTTCCCATCAGCTACGGCTTTCGCCCTCACCTTAGGGACCGACTAACCCACCGCGGATTACCCTGCCGGTGGAAACCTTAGGCTTACGGTGTATGGGTTTCTCACCCATATTATCGCTACTCATGCCTGCATTATCTCTTCCGCACGCTCCAGCATACCTTACAGTACACCTTCAACGCTGAGCGGAATGCTCTTCTACCACTCAATTACTTGAGTCCGTGATTTCGGTGGTATACTTAGCCCCGTTATATCTTCGGCGCGAGAACACTAGACCAGTGAGCTGTTACGCTTTCTTTAAAGGGTGGCTGCTTCTAAGCCAACCTCCTGGCTGTTTAACCATTCTCACATCCTTAACCACTTAGTATACACTCCGGGACCTTAATCGACGGTCTGGGCTCTTACCCTCTTGACTACGGACCTTCTCACCCGCAGTCTCACTGCCTTGCTTAAATTACCGGTATTCGGAGTTTGATAGGGTTCGGTAAGCGGTATGCCCCCTAGCCCTTTCAGTGCTCTACCCCCGGCAACAAACACAAGACGCTGCACCTAAATGCATTTCGAAGAGAACCAGCTATCACCAGCCTTGATTGGCCTTTCACCCCTATCCACAAGTCATCCGAACGCTTTTCAACACATATCGGTTCGGGCCTCCATAACCTTTTACGGTTACTTCACCCTGCTCATGGATAGATCGACTGGCTTCGGGTCTGCAACATACAACTAGACGCCCTATTCAGACTCGGTTTCCCTACGGCTCCGTCTAATGACTTAACCTCGCTGCATATCGCAACTCGCAGGCTCATTATGCAAAAGGCACGCCGTCACACCTCATGGGTGCTCCGACCGCTTGTAAGCAAATGGTTTCAGGTTCTATTTCACTCCCTTAACAAGGGTTCTTTTCACCTTTCCCTCACGGTACTAGTGCGCTATCGGTCGATGAAACGTATTTAGCCTTAGAGGATGGTCCCTCCAGATTCCCACAAAGCTTCTCATTCTCCGTGGTACTCGGGGTTACCGCCAAACTTCTCAGGATTTCGCATACGAGACTATC
>NZ_SMGG01000009.1 GCF_004339245.1 Seleniivibrio woodruffii | reverse complement strand
AACGGCGTCGTTAACGTGGACTTTGCGGACATCCGCACAATTATGAGCTGTAAAGGTATGGCGCTCATGGGTATCGGTACTGCCGAAGGCGAAAACAGAGACCTTATCGCCGCTGAAAAAGCCCTCAGCTCTCCCCTTATCACAGACGTTTCCATCGCCGGAGCGGACTCTCTGCTGCTTAACATTACTTGCGGCACAGACTTCCGTATGTTCGAGATGGACAGAATCGCCACCAAGATCTATGAAGCGGCAGGCGATGAGGCTAACATATTCAAAGGCGTTGTCATCAACCCCGATATTACCAACGGCGAGCTGAGAGTTACAGTTGTCGCAACGGGGTTGGGAAAAAGCCGCGAAAAAAAGCCGGTAGACCTTGAGAGTTTTGCCGAGAAAGCAAAGGTCGGTAAAGAAATCAAAATGACACTCGGCACGATAAGGAAAACAGACCATAGGCTTAAAACGCTGACTGATTTCAACGAAGAGGAGTCTGAACTCCCCGCTTATCTGAGAAATCAGGCAGACTGAGAAGAATAGAGGTGCGTATACTCAACGTAGTCAACGTACGGTGGTATAACGCAACCGCCTGGTACGCCGTGTCTTTGTCATCAGCTCTCAAGTGCAGAGGGCACGATGTCGCTGTTCTCGGTTTGCCCGGCTCACCTCCTGTCCTTAAAGCTCGTGATGCCGGCCTCGACACGTTCGAGGTCGGCGTTAACTCATCAAATCCGCTGAAGGTTCTGGCGGCGATGGGAGCCATGGACAGAATACTCATGACATATCAGCCCGATATCATCATTGCTAATCGTGGTGAGTTCTTCTGGTATTTCGCATGGAGACGCATCACAAGGCAGAATTTCCGTCTTGTCCGTGTCAGAGGCGATATCAGACCGCCGAAAAACGGCAGATTCAACAGACTTTTCCATAACAGATGCACGGACGCCATCATCTGCTCCGGAAAATTCATAGCAGACAGCTTTAAAAAGATACTGGACACCCCTGACTCTGCGCTTAACGTTGTTTACGGCGGAGTGGATGTCAATAAGTTCAAAAAGAGCGAATTTGCCCGCATCAAAATACGGGACGAGTTCGGCTTCAAAGACGACGATCATGTGGTAGGCATAGTCGGCAGGTTCGACCCCATAAAAGGTCACGGAAACCTGATTAAGGCCGTTGGCAAGGCATATCGCGAGGGCAGAAGGAACATCAGGCTTGTAATAGCCGGTTTCGATGCCGTCAGCCGCACGGACAGCATCAATAAGATGATCCGTGAGAACGGAATAGAAGATATAACAATAATCACCGGATTCCGTGAGGATATAGCGGACATATACAACGCTCTGGATGTGTGTGTTGTCTCTTCACTGGGTTCAGAGGCCATCTGCCGGGTGGGCATGGAGGCCATGGCATGCGGTGTTCCGCTCATAACAAGCGACACCGGAGTGCTTCCCGAAATTTCAAAGAACGTCTATCCTAAAAACGACTGGGAAAGGCTGTCGGAGCTTCTGACAGACTACGACCCGTCGGTCACTCTCTATTCTCTGGAGGATTTCTCCTCCGCCTTCCATAAGATAATGCGGATGTGAAAAGCCCCGCATGGCAGTGCGGGGCTTTCAGGCTAAAAGAAGAGTTACGAGGTACAAAAATGATTTATATCAAAAATGACATAGTGCCATTTTTGATTAACGCCGGACAAGGCTAAGCCTTCATCCGGCTCACACTTCGCTTATATATTGCAAGTCAAACTGCATAAATCAGCTCCGTGAAGCATCGTCCTGATGCTTCATTAACCAAAGCATAAAAGGTCTGTTCCGAGTTTATATTCCTTATTATCATCAGTTGTTAATATCTTCATGTCTGTCAGTTTCTTAAGGTCTCGTCTGGCAGTCTGCTCGGTTTTGCCTGAATACAGAAAGCTGAAAGGCTTCTGTGTCTGAACTGAAGCCAGAGTGATGGTGTGTCCGCCGTCCATCATAAGCAGAACAAGGTCAAGCTGACGCTGATTCAGCTCTCCCTCATCTTTCATAATGTTCAGATACTCTCTCATGGTCAGGTCGTACAGATAGCCGTAGACACGGTCTTTCAGTCCGTCCAGTGAGGCGTTTACCGCCTCAAGGACGAACCGGATAAAAGGAGTTATGTCTCTTTTGGCTCTTTTTGACGCTGAGAATATGTTGAAATAATCTTCAGAGTTTTTGTGATAGCAGATGCTGAGGCTCATGGCCGTGTGGCGCATGTCCGCATGGCAGAGGATATATGCCTCAACAAGTCTTGCGGTGCGTCCGTTCGCTGTGAAAAAAGGATGGATGGCTGTAAGCTTTGCATGTGTAGCCGCCGCACGGACATAGGGAGAAACGGCCATCAGGGAAGGATGGTTGATGAACTCTATGAACTCCGCCATCTGTCCTTCAATATCCGCCGATCTCTTAGCTCCTGCTTTTGCGGGCTTGTCTCTGTATTCGCCGGGCACTGCGCCCTGCATGTCTATTCCTGCGGTCAGTGTTTTGTGCAGGCTTTTTATAAGCTCCTGAGTGATAACGGGTACTGTTCCGTCGGGAACGATACCGTTCAGTATTCTGTATGCGTATATCAGGTTGTTTATCTCTTTAAGCGTGTTTCCGGGTTTTGTTTTGGTGGTGCCTGAGCTGTAGATGGATGCTACTTCTTCCTTGGTGAGGGTGTTTCCGTCCAGTGCCGCCGTTGCAAAAATGGAGGAAACTGCAATATCGGTGTCCATCTCCGTTGCCTGCTGGGGCAGAAGAGGGATGTCGCTTATGGTGCCGTTAAGCACGGAAGCCCTTGTCAGAAGGTCGTTCAGAAGATTTTCGTCAAAGAACTCAGCAATATTAAAACCGTCAGCAGTAACCGCAATATTTTTATTAACCATGTAAAACCCTCTTAAATCAAAAATGTAACATTTTTAATTTCTAACCACAGATATTTATATATCATACTGGCATATTAATGTAAAGAAAAAAGTAGAATAAAATGTAAAGAAAAAAGTAGAATAAAATGTAAAGAAAAATGTAAAAATGCCGATAGGGTTAAAGAGAGAGAACGCAGCGGTATTGGTAAGTTGAAATTGACTATTTATCAGTTGTTTAGGGCTGGGGGGGTGAGGGGCTATTTTCTGGTGACGGTCTGGTGCTGATGCAGTTCGGCTGCTTCTTTTTCTGCGGTGGATATCTGGTCTTTTGCGAGAGACGAGGCGGCGGATTTCAGCATATCATCTGTATTAACACCGTTAAGTTTCGACAGGAAAAGATATTTATAGGCCTCTTTATGGTTAACAGGTATGCCGGTGCCCTTATCAAAAAGCTCTGCGGTCTTGACCTGCGCTTCGGGAATACCCTGATCTGCGGCACGTCTGATGTATGAAAAACCTTTTTCGGGGTTCTTTTCAACGCCGAATCCGGCTATGTAAACCTCTCCCAGCATGAAATTGGCGAAGGGATATTTGTTTCCGTCAACTCTTTCCAGCCAGTATACGGCCTTTACACCGTCACGCACCGTTCCCTGTCCGGCCAGATATGCGGTTCCTGTGAAAAATTTGGCATCCATGTGTCCCTGACGGGCGGCATTGCGGATCATCTCAAAACCCTTTTTCCTGTCTTCCGCAACCAGATATCCGTTGAAAAGATAAGTTCCGTAGGTGTACTGCGCCTGAGGCAGGCCTTTTGTTACAGCTGATTTAAGATATTTCATTCCCTTGGCAGTATCCTTAGGGATTCCGAATCCGTGGATATAATACTGGCTCATGCAGAACTCAGCCGCTCTGTCGCCTTCAGCGGCGTTCTTTTTGAACCACTGAAAGTTTCCGATATACTCTTCACTGCTGATTTCTGAAGACATGAAGACTTCGGTCAGGTTATTCTCCGATCCTTTGGCGGACTTTCCCGCAAGGGTGACCGCATCGTCAAGTTTTCCGGCGAATGCATTTATGGAAAATGCCATAGTCAGCAGATATATAAAAAATCGCATCTCTTATCCTTTTCAGTGTGGTGATCTATTATAACATATCTGAATTTCATGGTGAAATTGTAAAATTTTAGCTTGATTATCTGGTGAATATAAATATAATCATACTTCCTGAAAGGGGGTATAGCTCAGCTGGGAGAGCGCTACAATGGCATTGTAGAGGCCAGCGGTTCGATCCCGCTTACCTCCATAAGGCAAAGACCGATGCAGAAATGTATCGGTCTTTTTTTGTTTGTTGGTGTGAGCGGCTTTGCAATTATGAAAATAAAGTGTGGTAAAATCGAAATATACAATGGAGGCAAGTTATGAAAAAAATATTTATGACATTGGCCATTATTTTTTCAGTTTCCTGCGCTTTTGCGGCAACCATGGTTATAACCCTGACAAACGGAAAAGTTATCACCATCAGCACTGATGAGATTGAATCCATTTCCTTTAATGAAGGTTACGGTTCTGTTTCCTCCGTGAACCTGACAGGAAACTACATCAACAGCGGCCAGCCGGCTTATGCATCACAGCAGGGTTCAAATGTTGTCATAGACTACAACTACGCCGAACACGGCAAAGTTATCGGAAAAGTTAAAGGCAAGGTTCTTCAGGGATTCTGGATAGAGGACGCATCCGGAGTCAGATGTTCCAGCCAGAAGGACGGAAGATATTTCTGGGGCAAAATCGTTCTGGAAGTGCAGTCAAACGGTGATCTTTACGGAAAATGGGGATATTGCGAGGATAATGTTTCTGCTGACATCACATTCAGCAGGCAGTGACGGAAAAACTTAAGGCCGGTGCAGAGATGTGTCGGCCTTTTTTATCAGCGATATAATTTTATATTTCTAGTATCATGATTGATTTTTATTTGAAAGTATGCCATTCTGCCGGAAACTTATTTGAAAGGTGAAATTTATGGGGACTTCTGCAAAACTCTCATTTACCGACAGAAACCTGACCCTGATAATAATATCCGCCATGCTGGCGGGCGTTGCCTGCGGATATTTTATTGACGGCATAGAGAATATCATCAATGCATTCAATGTAGGCACAACCAACATTCCCATAGCTCTGGGGCTTATCATAATGATGTATCCGCCTTTTGCCAAGGTGCATTATGAAGATCTGCCGGACGTTTTCCGCAATGTTAAGGTGCTGATGGTCTCTCTGGTTCAGAACTGGCTCATAGGACCTTTTCTGATGTTCTTTCTGGCTATAGTGTTTCTGCCGGACAAGCCCGACTACATGGCCGGACTGATTCTTATAGGCCTTGCCAGATGCATTGCGATGGTGATCGTCTGGAACGAACTGGCGGAGGGGAGCACTGAATATGCGGCGGGTCTGGTGGCTTTCAACTCCATATTTCAGGTGCTTTTCTACAGTGTTTTTGCATGGTTTTTCATGACCGTTCTGCCCCCTCTGTTCGGACTGCGGGGCACGTATGTTGACATATCCATTAAAGAGATAGCTGTGAGTGTGTTCATCTATCTGGGGATACCGTTCATAGCGGGTTACATAACCAGAATGATAGGACTGAAGCTCATGGGCAAAGAAAGGTACTACAGAGATTTTGTGCCGAAAATAGGCAAGCTGACACTCATCGCCCTGCTGTTCACAATATTCGTGATGTTCAGCCTCAAGGGTAAGATGATAGTTCAGATACCCTACGATGTTGTGAGAATAGCTGTTCCTCTCTGCATATATTTTGCGGTTATTTTTGTTATTTCATTCTACATGGGCAAGAGGTGCGGAGCCGGATATAAGGTGACGACGACTCTGGCTTTTACGGCCGCCAGCAACAACTTTGAGCTTGCCATAGCCGTTGCGATTGCGGTTTTCGGGATAAACTCGGGTGCGGCTTTTGCGGCGGTTATAGGTCCTCTGGTGGAGGTTCCTGTTATGCTTGCTCTGGTTAATGCCGCTTTTTACTTCAGAAAGAAAATGTTCTGACATCCGGCTGAAAACTATATGACAAACATGAGCTATAATCCGGGAATAATAGAGGTGCTATATGGTTAACAGGGTTCTTTTTGTATGCATTCATAACAGCGCACGCAGCCAGATGGCGGAAGCCTATCTGAACAGTCTTTCACAGGGCAGATTTACTGCGGAGAGCGCAGGTCTTGAACCGGGTGTGCTTAATCCGTATGTGGTTAGGGTCATGGCCGAGGACGGAATAGATATTTCCGGCAACGCAACGAAGAGCGTGTTCGATTTATATAAAGAGGGAAAAATATATAGCCATGTGGTGACAGTCTGCGACCAGGAGGCGGCGGAGAGATGTCCTGTTTTTCCCGGAATAACCAACCGCATCCACTGGAGCTTTCCCGATCCTTCGTCGGCAAAGGGGAGCGAAGAGGAGAAGCTGGCGTTCGCAAGAACTGTCAGGGATTCTATTAAAAAGCAGATAATTGAATTTATAGATGAAATGTAACAGGGCGGGGTAATTCCCCGCCCTCCTTATTTAGCCTTTTCGATAAGGCTGACTATTTCTTCCGGTTTCAGATATTTTCCATAGGAGACGACCTTTTCGTCGATCACAACAGCGGGTGTGCTCATGACACCGTATCCGGCTATCTGAGCCATGTCGCCGATATTTTCCACTTCTGCATCGATGCCGAGCATACTTACCGCTTTCTTTGCGTTTTCAAACGTTTCCGTACTTTTTTTGCAGCATGCGCCAAGAACTTTGATTTTCATTTAATCCTCCGAAATATTTAAACCATATAAGGCTGAAGAACGTTGAACAGATACCCGATGATGATTATGCCCAGGGTGCATATACCCACGAAAATGGCCAGCAGTTTCGGCTTGACCGCTTTTCTGAGCATGATTATCGAGGGAAGAGACAGGGTTGTCACCGCCATCATAAAGGCAAGAACAGCGCCGAGCTGTGCACCCTTTCCGAAGAGTGCTTCGGCTATGGGCAGTGTGCCGAATATGTCAGCATACATGGGAACGCCAACCGCTGTGGACAGGATCACTGAGAAGGGATTACTGCCGCCCAGAACTTTTTCTATGACAGCTTCGGGCATCCAGTTGTGGATGAATGCGCCGATGCCCACACCTGCGAGAACATAAGGGAAGACCTTTTTACCTGTGGAATAGGTCTGATCCCACGAATAAACAAGTCTGTCCTTTCTCGTCAGTTCCGGAGCTTCGATGTCGATTCTGCCGGCCGCCTTAATGTATGACTCTATCTGGTCTTCCATCTTAAGCTTTTCTATGAGCATTCCGCCTGCCATTGCCAGCACAAGACCAATGATAACATAAATAACTGCTATCTTTGCGCCGAATACCGTCATAAGAAGCACCAGAGAGCCGAGATCCACCATGGGGGAGGAGATCAGGAAAGAAAAAGTAACGCCTATTGGCAGTCCGGCACTGGAAAAGCCTATGAACAGAGGGATGGATGAACAGGAGCAGAATGGGGTGACCGTTCCAAGCAAGGCAGCCATCAGGTTCGCCCTCATTCCCGTAAACCTGCCGAGAATCTTTCTGCTGCGCTCCGGCGGAAAGTAGCTCTGGATGTAGGATATTGCAAAAATAAGAAAACCCAGCAGAAGCATTATCTTCACTGTGTCGTAAAGGAAAAAGTGCAGGCTGGCTCCGGCCTTCTCCTGAATATTCACACCCGCCCGCTGGACAAGGTTTCCCGTAAGGTCGTTGAGCCACTGCATCTTCAAAACCTGTGTCTGAATAAAGTCCCAGAGAAACATAAAACCTCTTTGTATCGAAAAAATTCGATATGTATGATAAAATAATCAGCCCTTAAGCGTCTTTGTCCGTAAGTTCCTTCAAAAGGTTTCCGGCATGCCTGACACCTTCAGGGCTGATTGAGTAGTGTGTCCATTTGCCCTCTTTTCTGGGCAGAACTATTCCGGAGTCGCATAATATCTTCATGTGATGGGAGAGCGTGGGCTGGCTTATTTCAAGCTCTGCAAGAATTTCGCAGGCGCATCTTTCCCCTCTGCGGAGCATTCCTATTATATGAATCCGCTTAACATCGCTGAAGGCTCTGAAAACCGCTGCTGAATCTTTATATTTTTCGGCTGACATTATGCTCACATATTTAAAATTTTCTATATATTGTCACTCGCATCGAAAAAAGTCAATATGAATTTACGGTCAGCTTATAAGCCCTTCCATGATGGCAAATGCGCTGGCTGCAGACACCACAGCCCAGAGAACCACACCCTGAGCCATAGGTTTTATCCCCGTTTTGCCGAGCACCTCTCTGGTGAGGCCGCTTCCGATGAGAAACAGAGTGACCACAAGGCTCTGTTTTGCGATGGCATTCAGAGGATGCCAGACGGTCTCCAGCTGAGGCAGAGCTGTTTTCAGCATTGCGGCTATCAGAAAGCCCAGTATGAAAAGAGGAAATTTTGCTTTGCCTTCAGACTTGCTGATCCATGCCGCAAAAACTGCCGAGGGCATTATCCAGAGCGCCCTTGTCAGTTTAACGGTTGTGCCGACCGCCAGCGCGACGCTTCCGTATGCCGCCGCCGCACCCACAACACTGCTGGTGTCGTGAATTGCCAGAGCAGACCATAATCCGAACTGACGCTGGGTCATATCCAGAAATATCCCTGTGGGCGGAAAAATTATAAGCGCAATTGAGTTAAGAGTGAAAACTGTTGCCAGAGCAACTCCCGTCTCTTCCGGTTCCGCTTTGATTACGGGAGCCATCGCCGCAATGGCGCTTCCTCCGCAGATGGCTGAACCGAAGCTTATGAGGGTTGATGTTCTCTGGGGTATCCGAAGTGCCCTCCCCAGCATCAGCCCCACAGCCATCGCAAAAGTTATGCTGACTGCTGTGTACACAAATGCCTCTTTCCCTGTTTTAAGAACCTCAGGCAGGTTCATTCCGAATCCCAGACCAACCACAGACAGCTGAAGAAGACGCCTGCTCCATGTTGAAACTCCGCCGCTGAAAGGATTGCCCATCAGCAGAGCGAAAACAATTCCCGCCGTCAGCGCCACGGGTGCCGTTACAACAGGCAGAAAACAGCATATAAGCAGAGACCAGAAAAGAATTTTAATCATGTTCCCGTTCATTTCCCTGTCCTCCTTGTGTGTTTTGATTGCATTATAATATGACTTTTTGTATATAAATAAAAATACAAAATATTGAGCAAAATAATCAGTTTTGCTTATGAGCGGTGCTGCTATGACCATAACTCTCAGACAGCTTGAAATATTTGAAAAGGTTGCTGTAAATCAGCATGTGACCAAAGCGAGCGAACAGCTCTATCTGAGTCAGTCCGCAGTCAGCATGGCCATTGCCGACATGGAGCGCATAACCGGAGCACCGCTTTTCGAGCGCAGAGGCAGAAGGCTGATACTGAACGACAGAGGCCGTGAGATTCTGCCGGAGGTTCAGGAGGTTCTGAGAAGGGTTTCCGGAATAGAGCAGTTCCTTAGCGAATCTGTGGGTGAACCTGTGGGTGTTCTTAAGGTGGGAGCCAGCACGACAATAGGAAACTATCTGCTGCCGAAGATAGTAGGCGAGTTCTCAGCCCGCCATCCGAAGGCAAAAGTTCTTCTGTATGTTGCCAACACTCAGCTGATAGAGGAGGCAGTGGAGCGGGGCGAATATGATCTGGGGCTGATAGAAGGGCCATCGCATAACCCATCGCTTAAAGCTTCACCTTGGATTGAGGACGAACTGGTTGTTATATCCGGCAAAAAGCATCCTTTTGCGGATGCCGGAAATGTGACGGTGGATATGCTTGCGGGTGCGGACTGGATAATCAGGGAAAAGGGGTCGGGAACAAGAGAAATATTCGAAGCGGCCATGGCGGCGCACGGAATAGAATATAACGTTTCCATGGAACTTGGACACACAGAGGCCATAAAAAAGGCTGTCGAGGCAGGGATGGGGGTCGGCTGTCTCTCCCGGATGGCCGTTCAGCGGGAGCTGAACAACTGGTGGCTGATGGAGATAGGAACGCCTCTTGATCTCAGGCGCACACTTTATATAGTTACACGGGAAAACAGCTATCAGACAAGGCTTTTCAGAGCATATACCGATCTGCTGGAGAGCATCAGCGGTTAAGTTTTTTTTAAAGCGTTCAGCACCTCCGCATGGATATCCGCTGAAAGGGTGTCTGCGCCGGCGGAAATAAATCCGTTGGATTTGAGTATTGAGTTAAAAGCATAAAAGGCCTCGGCGAAGGCTGTGTTAAAATTCTGCCCTTTAGCACCGTAATGTTTTCTGAAAGATTTCCGGCACTGTGCCGTTCCGCCCTCCGCCCAGTTCATAAGCAGTCGCATATGCTTTTTGCAGAGCATGGCCATCAGCTTTTCAAGATCGATTCTGGTTTCGATATCCCCGGATGAGGTATAGGACAACAGCGGGGCATTAGTCTCCTGCATTTTGGCCAGACGACCGGTCATTGTCGGAATTTTTGATGCCACCGTTGATTTCGAAAGCCATTTGACAGCGTATAAGCAGTTTCTGAACAGCATATCCACCTCCTTGTTCCATACATTTCTACAGGAAAATTTCTTTCAATAGGTTTAAGAGAAGCAAACTCAGTGTTCAGTTTCTGATTTCGCTTAAACATTTCGTGATTCCGGTTGTGGTATAAAACCTTCAGACAGGAAAAAACTTAAAACGAGGTGCGGGATGAAATTCAGGTTTATTCTGGAGTTTGATGACGTAAGGCAGTATGACAGGCTGCGAAAGAGACTGGAATATAACAGGGAGTCGTTCAGTGCGTCCTCCTGTTCCTCCGGAGGCGGTTTCTGCGGGTACATCATGCTGGAGAGTCTGGACGCCGTAACACCTGTTTACGGCGAGCTGAGCAGAAGGTTTGAGAGCTGCGGACGCAAACCGCAGGACGTTGCGCAGGAGATGCACCTGCATATCGCAGGGACTGCGAAGCTGTCTCGCATATCGGCGGTTTCATGGGATGATGTCGGGCAGTCAGCAGTGCTGCAAAGCAGGGTCATGGCTGAGAAGGGTACAAACTGCGGTGAGGTTCTGGATGCGGATATTCAGAAGACAATCAGGGAACTGGCAAAAAAAGAGACGTTTAAACTGTTCAGGTGCGGGCTGGCACCGGATTTTGATGACACGCTTAATGAGCTTGTGTCATTGGGATATCAGGTGTTTTCTGAAACCAGACACGTTTCGGGGCTTGAGGTACGGTTTAAAACATACTTTGAGTCGGCATTGAAAAGGAATTTCGCCGAATACAGGCAACGGCTGGCAGGCAGATGGGAAATCCCTCTGCACAGCCTCAACTGCCTCTCTCCCGAATAGGGCGGGAGGCTTTTTTTATGCTCTGCGGAGAAAGCATATAAAAAAGTTAATAAATTTTTAGCTTATCTGGCAACGTCTTGCCGTCATGAATCTTCATAAGGCCTGTGTGGCTGGTTTCATTTTTCAGACTAAGAGGGGTAAGAGCGCAAAGAACAGCGCACATCCGGCAGAGACCGGATATCGCACATGATTTTAAAGAATACGGGATATTTGCGACTACGCTCCCGTTCCGATTTTTCCATGTGCGTTAAGAATATGCGGTTTTTTTTGCCGCATGGGGACCTTTCCAGAAGGGGAGGTCCGGCTGACAAAATATAACAATAGGAGGATTTATGTTGCGAATGTTTCTGGCTGCAAATGCGGAGCTGGGAGTTGACAACAGATTCTCGCTGACCAAGTCACTGATATCCGGAAGAAAATACAATGTAACGGTATATCTGAAAGATATTGTGAACGGAAGTTCTTCCATATGGGATGCAGGCGACATCATTGATATTAATGATGAGGACTACAACGGAATTTTCATTAATATCGTGCTGCCTTTTACTGCAGATCTTTCAAAGCCAGCTGACTCAAGCTCAGTGGCATTGGCAGAATTTATCAGGGAGGGTTTCAGCAGTGCTTTCGGCACAACCACAAAAGCCTTCGACTATACCCACAATATCTGGAGCTTGAACTTCATGATTGAACATCCGTACTGGTTTTTAGGTGTGATCAATGTGGGCGGAATGGAGAACTACATCGAAATCTGATTCCTTTTGCTTTCAAGAAAAAATTTAAGAGGTTAAATCAATGCAGGACTATTCAGAACTCAGAGGACTCAAAGATACTATCAACGGGAGCCTGGCTTCTCTCAGAAGCAATTTCGCAGGCACGACCTATCCCTGTAATCCCGTTGCAGGCCAGAAATTCTATCACACAGAAGAGTTGATAGAGTATATTTTCAACGGCACAGAGTGGGTTACGGAGGGCAGAAGCCACAACCACGACACTATGTACTACACCGAGGCGGAGGTGGACGAGAAGCTTTCCATGAAGAGCGACCTGACACACCTTCACGATGAAAGATACTATACCGAGCCGGAAATCGATGCAAAGATGTCCAATGTGGACGGTAAATTTTCAGCAGTTGACAGCAAACTCGCCGCAGTTGACACCAAGTTTGTTGAAGTTGACGGCAGACTGGATTCGGCTGATGCGAAGTTTACGGCTGTGGATGCCAAATTCGACGTTGTTGACGGTAAGTTCGCAGATGTCGAAGCAGAGCTTGCACAGAAGAGCGATGTTTCTCACCTCCACGACGACAGATACTACACCGAGACGGAAGTCGACGGCAAATTCGCCGCAGTTGACACCAAGTTTGTTGAAGTTGACGGCAGACTGGATTCGGCTGATGCGAAGTTTACGGCTGTGGATGCCAAATTCGATGTTGTTGACGGTAAGTTTGCAGACGTTGAGGCAGAACTTGCACAGAAGAGCGATGTTTCCCACCTCCACGACGACAGATACTACACCGAGACGGAAGTCGACGGCAAATTCGCCTCAGTTGACACCAGGTTTGTTGAAGTTGACGGCAGACTGGATTCGGCTGATGTGAAGTTTACGGCTGTGGATGCCAAATTCGACGTTGTTGACGGTAAGTTCGCAGATGTTGAGGCAGAACTTGCACAGAAGAGCGACGTTTCCCACCTCCATGACGACAGATATTTTACCGAGGCAGAAGTCACAACCTTTCTGGCAGGTAAGGCAAACACTGCACACGACCACGATGGCAGATACTACACTGAAGCGGAAGTCGATACCAAACTTGCGGCCAAGTCTGATGCTACCCACGCTCACGATACGAGATACTACCAGAAGTCTGAGATAGACACTCAGATGGCGGGCAAAAGCGCAACTGGTCACCTTCACGATGACAGGTACTACACAGAAACAGAGGTCGACACTAAACTTGCGGCCAAGTCTGACGCTACCCATGCCCACGACACGAGATACTACCAGAAGTCCGAGATAGACACTCAGATGGCGGGTAAGAGTGCAGCAGTCCACACTCACGATGACAGATACTTTACCGAGGCTGAAACATCAACACTTCTTGCCGCCAAGGCAGAAGCGGTTCACATCCATGACGACAGGTATTATACAGAAACAGAAGTTAACTCTCTGCTGTCCGGCAAAAGTGCCACAAGCCACACGCATGATGACAGGTATTACACTGAAACAGAGGTAGACACAAAGCTTGCGGCCAAGTCTGACACAACCCACGTTCACGACACGAGGTACTACCAGAAGTCCGAGATAGACACTCAGATGGCAGGCAAGAGCGCAACGAGCCACCTTCATGACGACAGGTATTACACGGAAGCGGAGATCGATGCGAAACTTGCAGGACTGGGTACGGCCGAGCACAACCACGATGAGAGATACTACACCGAATCTGAGGTGAACTCCCTGCTTTCCGGCAAATTATCGGCATCGGGAGCTACCATGACAGGCGCTCTGACTTCATTCAGAGAGACCAAAGTCAACGTTGCTGCGACATCAGGTGTGATCAGTTTCAACTGTGCCTCCGGAAACGTTTTCGTGGTAACACCGACAGGTAACGTAACCGGACAGTCGTTCAGTAATGTTCCTGCCGGAACTCAGGCGTACTGTATGACAATCGATATTGTCGGTAACGGGTCTGCGATTACGTGGGCATGGAACAGTCAGGTCAGGTTTTCGGCCGGAACTCCCCCTGTCATAAGTACCACTAATGGAAGGCATAACCTTATTACCATGATAACCTATGACGGGGGTGGAAGCTGGTATGCGGCGTCAGTGGTGAATTTATGAGCCGAAGAAATCTGATGGTTAACATCCACAATCCAGGGCATCGGAACAAAGCAACAACAACATTGACTGGACCAGGTATATACACAATTCATATGTACCCTGATCCTAACTTTAGTTCTCTGTGGGATTCAGGGGATATTATTACTATAGGACCTATATTTACTATAGTTCCTCGTGCATTTAATGTTACACAGCAAACATCGTATGAAGAGGCAGTAGTTTCAGAGATGGCATTACATTTGACGACATTCTATGAGACAAAGACCGCTTCATATTTTTGGGATTCAGCTAAATCTCAATGGGTTCTTCGCTTTGAACTCTGGGAAGGATCAGTCGATGGAGTTGAAGTTTTCAATACTGATGGTGAGAGAATAGTAACTTCACTAATAGCTTAAGGTGAATGTATGGACTATTGCAAAAATGGAAAAATACTTCACTCCAAAACAGCAAGAGAACAGTATTTCCTCGAAACCAACACGATTCTTCCGCTTTTTGAAGATGGTCTAGATGATGTTGAACAACACTACATAGCAGCAGGCTACATCCCCGTTCAGTACGAGGAGAAACCTGAGGTCGCACCCTATCAGAAGCTGGTGGAGAACGAACCTGTGATAGCTGACGGCGTGTGCTATGTCAGCTTCCGTGTGGAGCACAAATCCGATGAGGAGATATTCCGTCTCAGGCAGAGAGCTTATCAGACGGAATCCGACCCGCTTTACATGGAATGGCTCTATGACCAGACCGATGAAAAATATGCGGAGTGGAAGAGCAGGGTTCAGCAGATCAAGGCCAGATATCCCAAAAAGAACTGATGTGCCCAGAGGCGGCGCAGGAGACAAGATGACAGCGTTTATAACAAAGGCCGTTATAGCGGCCACAGGAAATATCCTCTATGCGTTTTTTACGGAGAGGATGGTTTCGAGAGTAATTCTTGAGGTGCTCAAAACCCTTGCGGCAAAGACCAGCAACAGGCTTGATGACGAGATCATCGGTCAGCTGGAAAAGAGCATGAACCTCTGACCAGAAAAGCCCCCTGCGCAAACAGGGGGCTCCTTTTTTTATTTCACTATGTCCAGCAGTCTTTTTTCACCCTTCAATTCCCTTATCTCACTCACTTCCTGACTCACTTCGATGGTTCCTCTGTATTCCCCTTTTGCGTCACGAATGGCGAAATACTGAATAAGAA
>NZ_SMGG01000008.1 GCF_004339245.1 Seleniivibrio woodruffii | reverse complement strand
TTTTCGCCTTCGGCAGTACCGATACCCATGAGCGCCATACCTTTACAGCTCATAATTGTGCGGATGTCCGCAAAGTCCACGTTAACGACGCCGTTGGAGTTGATTGCGTCGCTGATACCCTGAACGCCCTGACGCAGAACGTCGTCGGCCATTTTAAATGCCTCTTCGAAAAGGGTGTGTTCTTTGCACTGATCCATTATTTTATCATTGTGTACAACAATATATGTGTCCACATGGTCTTTCAGAAATTTAAGCCCCTGCTCTGCGTTGTCGTTTCTCTTTCTGCCTTCGAAAGCGAAGGGTTTTGAAACAACGGCAACTGTGAGAGCGCCGAGGTCTTTTGCAATGCTTGCGATAACGGGAGCCGCACCTGTGCCTGTGCCGCCGCCCATTCCCGCAGTAACGAATACCATGTCCGCCCCTCTTAAGTGCTGTTCGATGGCTTCCATGTCTTCGATTGCGGATTTTTTACCAACTTCAGGAACTCCGCCGGCACCAAGGCCGCGGGTTATGGTTGTTCCCAGTTGAATTTTTACGGGTGCAAGGTTGGATGCCAGTGCCTGAGCATCCGTGTTTGCAGCGATAAACTCAACGTCTGCTATCCCTGCACGGATCATGTTGTTTACGGCGTTGCCGCCTGCTCCGCCGACTCCTACGACTTTGATTACCGCATTCTGAGGAAGCGGCGCAAAGTCAAACTGCAATTTGTCCATCTTAAACCTCCTGTCAAAGCTGAAAAAAATTACCTTAAAGCTCTTTAAATTCAGGGCATCGATATATAATCGGATAACCCGCTCGTATCATTATCAAAAGAATTCAGAAAACCAGCCTTTCATCCTTCCGAGCACATTTGTGAACTGTTTCTCATCGCTGTCTGTGGATGAGGAGAGTCTTGCGCCGGATGATTTGCCCTTTTTGGCAGCACAGATCGCAAGCCCCACGCCCGTTGCATATTTCGGGTCGTGAACGTAGTCGCTCAGGCCGCCCACGTTGTGGGGTCTGCCCACACGCACGGGAACACCGAGTATCTCGGCCGCCAGCATTTCAATGCCTTCGTGATTTGAAAGTCCGCCTGTGATGACCACACCTGCGCCCAGATGGTCAAGAAGCCCCTTATATTGAAGCTCGCCTTTGAATATCTGGAAAACCTCTTCGGCTCTGGCCTGAAGGATCTGGGTAACAGTTGCCTTGCTGACAAGTCTGGGGGGACGTCCGCCTACCGTTGGAACTTCGATACGCTCGTCCTCTTCCACCAGAGGCATCCAGACGCATCCGTTCCTCACTTTCAGTTTCTCGGCCTCCGATTCGGGAGTGTTAAGCCCTATGGCAAGGTCTTTTGTGAAATTCCGTCCGCCGATGAGAAGTGCCGCCGTGTGGAACACTGCTCCCTGTTTGAAAACAGCCATGTCGCTTGTTCCGCCGCCGCCGTCGATGAGGCACACGCCTATCTCCTTCTCGTCTTCGCTGAGAACAGATTCGGAAGATGCAAGCTGTTCGAGAACGATATCGTTTACGATTATGCCCGCTTTCTCACAGCTTCTGATTATGTTCTGGGCACTGGAAACAGCACCCGTAATGATATGCACATCCGCTTCCAGACGTACGCCTGTCATGCCCACAGGGTCTTTTATCTCGCTCTGACCGTCCAGAATGAACTGCTGGGGCAGGATTGCGAGTATCTCATTGCCGACTGTCATGTTTGTTGCAGCCGCAGTTTCGATCACCCTTTCGACGTCTTTGGAAGTTATCTCCCTTCCGCCTTTAACTGCAATGGTTCCTCTCTGGTTAAAGCTCTTTATGTGTCCGCCTGCGATTCCCGCCGTAACGGCTTTGATCTGCACGCCGGACATCCTTTCGGCTTCGGCTATGGCGTCTCTTATGCTCTGAACGGTGGAATCGATGTTCACCACCACACCACGTCTGATTCCGTCACTGGGGGCTTTTCCCAGCCCGATTATATCGATACTGCCGTCGCTGTTTTTGCTTGCCACCACGACACAAATTTTCGTTGTGCCGAAATCAAGCCCGACGTAGATATTATCCTGTATCATTACATCACCCCTTTCACGAATATCTTGTCAGGTATCCTCATGTCCACATACTCGATCTCTTTGTAGCGTTTTCTGATGATGTCCTGATATGTGCTGTACATCTTCTCAAAATCCGCCTGACTGTATGAGGCTCTAAGCTCAACCCCGTTCTCAACCATTGTGAAGTAGAACTGTTTGAGGTTGATATCCTTATTTTTAAGCACTGCGGCCTGTTCATACATCTTTATGAACTCTTTGAAGTCCTCTTCCTTGACCTGCTGTTCCATTCTTATTCTAGCACCGTCACAGGTATCTTTTATCATTAAACCTGTTGAAGTTGCCGTGAAGCACCCTTTCGTGTATTGCAGCTTGAAAACGGGTCTCTTCTCGAATACAACAACGTCCAGCTTGTCCGGAAAGACCTTGCGTATCTCCATGCGTTCCACCCATGAGTCGCCGTTGTAATCAACGGTCTCAGGCTTAACATCAAAGATGCTCCGCCCCACCATACTGCGGACCATGGTCTCAACTTTTTTGCTGTCCGCCTTTATGATGCCTTTAACGTTGACGCTCTTCACCTTGAAATATCCGCTCTCGGTGAATGCGTCCGCACCTTTTTTAAGCCCCATGCCCACCGCACCCACTGTTGCCAGCGCCAGCACAGACACGAGAATAAAACGTCCTATTCCTTTTTTACCTGCCATTACCTAACTCCGTTCAAGCAACCCCATCCTTGGGTATTGGCATTCCTCATCACAATTATTTCTTAAATGCTCCTTCGAGCATTTTTTCCACCATCTGGTCAAAGGTCATCCCGGCTTTTCCGGCGGCCTTCGGCAGAAGACTTGTTTCGGTCATTCCGGGCAGTGTGTTCACCTCCAGAACGTATCCTTCCGTTCCGTCGAATATAACATCCACCCTTCCGTATCCCGAGCACCCTGTTGCGTTGAACGCATCCAGAGCGACTTTCTGTACATATTTATAGTGCTCGTCCGTCATTTCGGTTTCGAACACATATTCTGTCATTCCTTTGGTGTATTTCGACTCGTAGTCGTAAACACCCTTTTTGGGGCGTATCCATATGACAGGAAGTGCCTCGCCGTTCAGGATTGAGACAGTAAGCTCCTTTCCTGTGATGCACTCTTCCACCATCAGCTTGCTGTCAAACTTCGCCGCATCCTCAAGAGCCGCCGCATAGTCCGCTTCGTTGTCGACTATGTGGATACCCACTGAAGATCCCTGACGGCAGGGTTTCACAACGCATTTTGCAAAGGGCATCTTGTTGTCAACGGGGACAACGTATGCCGGAGTGGGTACTCCCGCCTTAACAAAGTGCTCTTTTGAGAGCAGTTTATCAAAAGATATCATGTTCGCCTGAAAGTCAGACCCTGTGTAGGGCAGTCCCATGATATCCAGCAGTCCCTGAATGCGTCCGTCCTCTCCGTAGGTTCCGTGGAGAGCTATGAAGCAGACCGTTGCGCCCGCCTCACGCAGCTTGAAAGCCACGTCCCTGTCCATGTCTATTAGGGCAGTGTCGTATCCCAGACGCACAAGGGCATCGTATGCCGCTTTGCCGCTTCTGAGTGAAACCTCTCTCTCTGCCGACATTCCGCCGTAAAGAACGGCTACCTTATTTGCCTTCACGTTTTTCCCTCACTTTTGATGCAAGCTCGAACGAGAACTTCGTAACGGAACCTGCGCCCAAAGTAATTATGACCGTGTCGTCACATCCGCCGTCTTCGAGATAGTCGTATACCTCTTCAAAGGAGCCGATATAGTTTACGTTCTTAAAGCCTCTGCGCTTTATCTCACGCACGAGGGTTTCGGAGTCCACGCCTTCGATCTTGTCTTCGCTTGCGGCATAAATGTCCGCTATGAACAGCATGTCCACATCGAAGAACGCCATTGCAAAATCTTTTATGAGTGCCTGCGTTCTGGTGTATCTGTGGGGCTGGAACACGGCTATTATCTTTTTGTCGCCGTATGCTCCCCTGACCGCACGCAGGGTTGTCTTTATCTCTGTGGGGTGGTGGCCGTAGTCGTCCATAACGATACAGCAGCCGTCGTCATATCTTGCGGTAAGTCTTCTCTGCACGCCCTTGAACTTCTCCAGCGCACGCTTTATGCTCTTGAAAGGAATGTTGAATTCCTGTGCGATGGCTATTGCGCCCAGAGAGTTGAGCACGTTGTGTTCGCCGGGGAATCCGAGCTTTATCTTGCCCATCTTCTGACCCTTGACAACAACGTCATAATGCATTCCGAATCCCTTCTGCTCAATGTTAACAGCATGAACGTCCGCCTGAGCCTTGAATCCGTATGTAATGAACTTCCTGCCGATATGGGGGATTATGTCGGCGGTGTTCATATCCTCCAGACACAGAACTACGCTGCCGTAGAAGGGCACACGGGATGCGAAGTCTATAAAGGTCTGGGTGACATCCTCAAGGTCTTTATAGGTGTCGGGGTGCTCATAGTCTATGTTTGTTATCAGTGCGACGCTGGGCGACATCAGCAAAAAGCTTCTGTCGGACTCGTCCGCCTCGGCAACTATAACATTGCCCTTGCCCAGTGATGCGTTCGTGTCACGGGTGTTAAGGATCCCGCCCACAACTATCGTGGGGTCGAGCTTCGCTTCGCTCAGAATCTCCGCAACCATTGAGGTTGTGGTGGTCTTTCCGTGGCTCCCCGCAACGGCGACCGAAAACTTGAGGCGCATAAGCTCGGCAAGCATCTCGCCCCTTTTTATTATAGGAATGAACCTGTCCTTAGCGCAGACAAGCTCGGGGTTTGTTTCTTTAACGGCGGATGTGTAAACGACAACGTCCGCATTCTCCGCATATTCGTATCTGTGTCCCGTGCGGACATCTATTCCCATGTTCTGAAGTCTTTTTACGTTGCCGCCCTCGGAAAGGTCGGAGCCGCTCACTGTGAATCCCATGTTGTGCAGAACCTCAGCAATACCGCTCATGCCTATTCCGCCGATACCGACAAAATGTATGTTCTTAACCGAACCGAACACCTTATCCAATGTTCATTCCCCCTGCCATAATTACGGCACTTTCATACTTTTTCATGTTTTTAACTGATTCTATATATAAATCGCAGTTATTCTCATAATCTTCAATGGCTTCTAAAAGTTTTCCGATATTTGCCGAATCTTCGGCAATAACTTTTGCGCCCTTCTGTTTCTCAGCATACAGAGCATTGTAGAACTGATGGTTGTCCGCCGCCGCCTTAAAGGGAACGTATATGGCGTAACGTCCGGCGTTTGTCACTTCAAACACTGTCCCTGAGCCGCTTCTGGCGATAACTATGTCACAGTTCTCAAGAGCTTCCGCAACGTTGTCTATATATCCGGCCAGGGTCAGGTTCTCATGATCCATAAGCCCAAACTCGATGTATTTTTTCTTTGTTTCATCCAGCAGTTTCCCGCCCGCCTGATGATATATCGCATATCCTTTGTCAAGAAGTGCTCCGGCCGCACCCGCCACAAGGTTGTTAACCAGTCTGGAACCCTGTGAACCGCCCATGACCAGAATGCGTTTTCCGCCCTTCTCAAGGGGTTTTATATTCTTAAATTCCGCTCTGACGGGATTGCCCGCCACAACAGTGTTTCCCGCCGCATTAGCAGTTTCAGGAAACGATAAAAACACCTTGTCGCAGAATCCTGCGAATATTCTGTTGGTAAGCCCCATCACACTGTTCTGCTCGTGGATGTAGAGCCTGTTCCTCTTAACCACGGCAACGAAAGCCGCAGCCGCAGATGCGAATCCGCCAGTAAGGAGAACTGTGTCGCCCTTTTTTATCAGTGAGAAGCATTTTTTTATCTCGCCCAGCAGTCTGAACAGTGACTTTACCCTTGTTCCGAGGCTGACACCCTTCAAAGGGGTCTCCTTCTGCTCATAAAAGCCGTATCCCAGACCTGAGAGCACCTTGCGCTCAAGTCCTCTGTCGGACACGATAAAAAAACACTCGACATCCTTATCTTTAAGATACTGCGCAACGGCGATACCCGGATAAAGGTGTCCGCCTGTTCCCCCACCCGCTATTACAAGCCTTTTCATGCTTCCTTCCTCTGCGCTTCCTCAGCACTTCTGAGAAGCACCCCCGTCATGAACAGTGCGAGTATCATACTCGAACCGCCGTAGCTCATATAGGGCAGACCGATACCCTTTGTGGGCAGTGCGCCGCCAACCACTCCGACGTGGAGAATGGCCTGTATTATCAGACAGTATGCAAGTCCGAAGGTCAGAAGACGCTTGAACTTGTCAGTGTGCATCTTCGCAACTTTTATCATCACATAGAACAGCAGGATAAACAGCACTATGACCCCAAGTGCGCCCCACATTCCCGTCTCCTCCGCTATGATGGCATAGATGAAGTCGGTGTGCGCCTCAGGCAGGAAATAGAGCTTCTGCGTTGAGTTGCCAAGTCCCTTGCCCCAGAGTCCTCCGCTGCCCACGGCTATGAGCGACTGGATGAGCTGATAGCCCACCCCGTGGCTGTCCTGCCAGGGATCAAGGAAGTTAAGAAGCCTCGCCTTGCGGTAGCCCATCATCATACCCGCAATGAGTATGGGAGAGATGAACCCCAGCATGCCGCCGATATGCAGAACGCTCGCCCCGCCTATGACGAACATTGCCAGAAGCACGGTTATCAGCAGGAAGGTCGTTCCGAAGTCAGGCTCCATAAGTATCAAAGCGCCCATCATACCAAGCATGATGGAAGCGGGTAAAAATCCTTTTGAAAAGTCCTTGAGCTTGTCCTCTTTCTTCTCAAGGTAGTGCGCCAGATAGAGTATCACCGTAAACTTTGCCAGCTCCGAAGGCTGGAGGCTGAATCCGGGCAGAAGAACCCACCGGTGCGCACCGTTGATGGGTCTGTAAAAAAAGACTGCTACGAGCAGGATCAGCGTTCCGAAATAGAATATCGGGACGAATTTCCTCCATGTATCAAGGGGAACCCTATATGCAGAGTACATTACGAAAGCACCCACAAGGACACTGATAAGCTGTTTCTGGAAGAAATACAGCTCCTGACGGCCAAGCTGCATCGCCTGCATACTGCCCGCAGACAGCAGAAAGATCAGCCCCAGAATCACCAGAACAGAGGTGATTATCAGAATTTTAAGTCTGTTGTCCTGTAAATCGTGCATATCACCCTTTTTTAAGTGCTTTTACAAGCTCACAGAAGTGTTCGCCTCTGTGTTCGAAGCCTCTGTAAAGATCGAAGCTGGCGCATGCAGGTGACAGAACCACCTTTTCGCCCGCCTTCGCATGCTTAAAGCACACGTCAACCGCCTCAACCATATCCTTAACCCTGATAACGGGCACTTTGACCGCATCTTTCAGAGTATTTTCTATCTTTTCGCCCGCTTTGCCGTAAGCAACCACGAGCGATGCTTTTTCATTGAGCACATCCACAAGAACCGAGAAATCCCCGTTCTTGTCCTTTCCGCCGAGAATAACGTTCACGCCCTTTTCAAAGCCTTTCAGAGCCGTCAGCGTGCTGTGGAGGTTTGTTCCTTTGGAATCGTTTATCCAGTCCACACCGTTTATGGTGTCCACATACTCACATCTGTGTGCAAGCCCCTTCAAATCTGCGACCAGATAGCTTACATCTCCGTTAAATTTGCAGAGCGCATCCGCCGCAAGCAGGGCATACGAAAGGTTCATTATGTTATGCCCGCCGCTCAGCGGGAATTTTGATATATCAGCATAGAACCTGCCGAAATCAAGTTTCGTTCCGTCAAGAACGGGGAAACTCTTCAAAGCAGGGTCAATTTTAACCGTTTCGCCCTTGTAGAAGGAGGTTTTCTTCACGAGGTACGCTTCATCCTCGATTATCAGCCTGCCGCCCTCTTTAATGTATTTCACCAGATTCATCTTGTCGTCGGCATAGTCGTCCATGTCACGGTATCTGTCCATGTGGTCTTCGGCCAGATTGGTGACTATTGCGCAGTCCGCCTGAAACTCATGGAGCATTCCCGTCTGGAAGCTCGAAAGTTCAACAACGTAGCAGTCCTGCGGTTCCCCCAGAACACATTCGCCGTATGTCAGGCCGATGTTTCCGCACGCCTCGGACTTTATGCCAGCCTTTGTGAGTACCTGTGCGGTAATAGCTGTCACGGTAGATTTTCCGTTGGTTCCGGTTATCCCGACAACCCTTGCGCCTGCGGGTTTTCTCTTCTGCGCCAGCTCAATCTCGCTGGTAAAGCTCTTAGGCGCATTGGGATACTTTCTCAGATTGACACCGGGGCTCACCGCCACTATGTCGTAAGTATCAGTAAACTCGCTTATATTCTTAAATGCGTTATCACCGTCGTCGTAGACGGTGATATCACTGTATCCTTCCAGTTTCAGAAGCGTTTCAGCCGCTTTGCCGCTTTTTCCGTAGCCTAATATTGCCGCTTTCATCAAATTACCTCAGTTTCAGCGTGGACAGAGCAATGAGTGCCAGAATGAACGATATGATCCAGAACCTCACGGTTATCTTGGTTTCGCTCCATCCGGCAAGCTCGAAATGATGGTGTATGGGAGCCATCCTGAACAGCCTTTTGCCCTTGGTCATTTTAAAATATCCCACCTGAAGGATAACGGAGAAGGTCTCCATTACGAATATTCCGCCAACGATGGCCAGCGCAATCTCGTGTTTTGCGATGATGGCGACACCCGCCAGCGCACCGCCGATTGACAGCGAACCCACATCGCCCATAAAGACGCTTGCGGGATGTGCATTGAACCAGAGGAATCCCAGCCCCGCACCGACCATGGCTCCGCAGAATATGGCCACTTCGCCCGCTCCCGGAACAAAGATTATGTTCAGGTAGTTGGCGAACTTATAGTTACCTGTCAGATAGGTCATGAAACCTATTGTCACAAAAGCTATTATACTGGGCGTAATAGCCAGTCCGTCCAGTCCGTCGGTCAGGTTCACCGCATTGGATGTTCCTATCATGATGAAAACAGCGAACAGGCAGTAGAGGTAGCCCATATTTATCACAAGGTTCTTAAAGAACGGCATTGCAAGCTTTGTGGAGACACCCGTCTTGTCAACATAGAGAACAAGGAAGGTTGCTATCACCGCAAAGAAAAGCTGTCCGCCTGATTTCTGGCGTGGAGATATGCCGTTTGGGTTCTTCAGTATCGTCTTTTTATAGTCATCCACGAAGCCTATAAGCCCGTAGCCCATGAACAGCAGAAGCACTATCCAGATATAAGGGTTGCGAAGATCCGCCCAGAGCAGGGTCGATATTGCGGCTGAACCGACTATCATGACTCCGCCCATTGTGGGGGTTCCCTCTTTAACCTTATGACGCTCAGGCTCGTAGCCTTTGGATTTCATGCTGAATGACATCTCTTTCAGCTTGCGTATAACATACGGCCCGAACACAAGGGTTATCACCAGCGCCGTAATTGCGGCATAGGCCGTTCGGAAGGTGATATACCTGAATACGTTAAGAAAACTGAGGTATTCCGATAACGGAACTAAAATGTTATACAGCACGCTGTTCTTTCTCCTTCTGAAGATGATTTATGAAATCTTCAAACCTGCGGGAACGGCTGGCTTTAAACAGCATTATTCCGCCTTCAACGTCCGCCACTTTTTTCATGGCATCTGTCTTCTCGGCCACAATCCTGATATTGTCGGCTTCTTTAAAATCTTTGAAGCCGCCTCCCACGAATATGAAATTCACACCCTTAAGTTCCTGAGCACGCTTTATCAGCTTCTGATAGAGCTGCTCTTCAAATCCCTCGATCTCGCCCATCTCACCTATCACCGCTGTTTTCTGTGACGCGGGTATTTCGGCCAGATTGTTCATTGCGCCCATTACGGACTCAAATCCTGCGTTGTATGTATCGTCTATAATCTTGTATTCACCGTATTCGGTTATCTTTCCTCTGCCGTCTGCGGGCTGGAAGTTTCTTATGCCTTTCATAACTTCCGTGTAGGAGAGTCCGAGGCTCATGCCTATGCCGATGGCGGCGAGGCTGTTTTCCACAAAATGGCTGTAGATGTGGTTCAGCTTGAAGCAATAGGGCGTGTTGCGCATTACGGCGGTGAAATAGAAATCGCCGCTTGCCGTCCTGTTCTTCTCTGCCAGAATCACATGGGACATCATGTCCGTTCCGAAGTATCTGACGTTCACTCTGGAAAGCTCACGCTCGCCTATGAAGCGTCTGCATGAATCGTGCACCCAGAGGGTTGCGCCATCCGCCATGCCGTCAATTATTGACAGCTTTTCGGCGGCGAGGCCGTCTATGTCGCCGAAACGGCCTATGTGGGCATGTCCCACAAGGGTCACCACGGCAACGTCCGGCTTAATGTATTTCGACAGTGCCGCTATCTCGCCCGCACTGTTGGTTCCCATCTCAAAAACGGCAAAGCCGCTTCTGTTTTTCAGGTTCGCTGCACAAATGGCAACTCCCAGTTCATTGTTGTAGTTTCCGTATGCCGTATAGACCTTCTTTTTGGCCGCAAGCACACAGGAGATAAGCTCCTTTGTTGTGGTCTTGCCCACACTTCCGGTCACTGCAACTTTTACTCCCTTGAACTTTCCAAGGTTGTAAGCCCCGACGGTTTTCAGAGCATCCAGACTGCTTTTAACAAGCACCCTGTTGCCCGACATTCTGTTGAAGACCTCTTCGTCTTCCAGAACCGCCAGAACAGCTCCGTCTTTAAGAGCCTGCTCAGCATAGAGATTTCCGTCCGTGTTGTCCCCTTTGAACGCCACGAAACAGCTTCCTTCAACCACCTTTCTGCTGTCGATAACAAAGTCGGTTATCTCGCAGTCGGTTACAATTGCCGACCGGAGAACGCCGCCCATTGCGTTAATTGCCTGAGTAACGTGCATTATTCCGCCTCCAGACACTTTTTAACCTCTTCCCTGTCGTCGAAATGTATTTTGTCTCTGCCGATTATCATGTAATCTTCGTGACCTTTTCCGGCTATCAGAACGATATCCTTGTCCTGAGCCATGGCCACTGCCTGCTGTATGGCATGGCGTCTGTCGGGGGTGAGTATAACGTTCTCAGCATTCTCAAACCCCTGAAGAATATCGCCGAATATCTGTTTAGGGTCTTCGGTTCTGGGGTTGTCGCTGGTGACTATCACCACATCGGAGTTCCTCTCCGCAGCCTTTGCCATTCTGGGTCTCTTTGTGCGGTCACGGTCGCCGCCGCATCCGAACACTGTGATTATTCTGTTCTCTCTGAAGTTGCCCAGAGCAGAAAGAACGTTTATCAGAGCATCATCCGTGTGGGCATAGTCCACAAAAATGAATGCGCCGTTGGGCTTCTTAAATTTCTCCAGCCTGCCGGGAACGTTGACCATCTTCGCAATTCCTTCCCTTATATGCCCGGAATCTATTCCGAGCATTATGCAGGCCGAAGCAGCCGCCAGAAGGTTTTCGAGGTTGTGCAGTCCCACCAGCCGGGAATCTATCTCTATCCTGCCTGCGGGGCAGTTGAGTTTTGCTCTTATTCCGTCCAGTCCGAACCAGATGTCCTCTGCTCCTATGTCCGTTTTGGGACCCAGACCGAAGGTCACCTTATCGACCTCACTCTCTTTCGCCAGACGCTTTCCGAATTCGTGGTCGGTGTTTATAACGCCTACTTTTGAGTAGACGGGTGTGAAGAGTCTCTTCTTGGCGTTGAAGTACTCGTCCATTGTCTTATGATAGTCCAGATGGTCGCCTGTCAGGTTTGTGAAGGCGGCAACATCGAACACTGTGCCGTATACCCTGTGCTGATCAAGCGCATGGGAGGAAACTTCCATCACCATTGCGTTGCATCCGGCATCCGCCGCCGCCCTCAGCGCCTTGTAGTATTCATAGGGCGAGGGTGTGGTGGAATCGAGATCAATTGTCTGTCCCGCATAGGCAACGCCTGTTGTGCCGATGCGCACGGGCTTCATACCCGCCTCTTTCATTATGGATTCTATTATATATGTCGTGGTGGTCTTTCCGTTTGTTCCGGTAACAGCCACCTTGAGCATGTCTTCATCGGGTCTTAAGAAAAGGTTTCTGCAGGCCAGTGCAATCGCCTGTCTGCCGTCCTCAACAACAACCGTGGGAACACCCTCTATGGGTCGTTCGGCCACTACGAAAGGAGCTTTTTTCACCTCATACGCCTCTTTTGCGAATGAGTGTGAATCGAAATGCGTACCTTTGAATGCGAAAAAAGGACACTTTTTCTTAGTGTCTCTGTTGTCGAAACTGATATCTTTGATCTCAGCCTCGAAGTCCACATCCAGATCGAATCCCTTAATTTCCAGCCCGTCAAGAAGTTGGGACGCTTTCATATACATAGCTCCTTTTAAGTCCGAGATGCATGGAAACCTGCTCTGCCAGCGAACGGAAAGTCCTTGCGGCTGTTACACCGCCGTAGATGGAGCTTTTCGGCTCTTTGTACACAACAACCATGGCAATCTTCGGATTGTCGGCGGGAAAAACGCCCGCAAAGCTGGCGACATATCCCGTCTTGCTGTATGTTCCTGTTTCCGTGTCTATTCTCTGTCCGGTTCCGGTCTTTCCGCCTATCTCGACATAGTCTGAGTAAGCGTTCTTTCCGGTTCCTTCCTTAACAACCTTCTCAAGCAGTCCCTGAATGCGTTTGGCAGTTGCTTCGCTGAAAACCCTCTCCTCTTTGTTCTTGGGGGTAAAGGTTTCGCCGCCCTTCTCAACCTTCTTAACTATTTTGGGATTCATAAGCATTCCGCCGTTGGCTATGGCTCCGTAGAACCTCACCATCTGGAGCGGTGTTACCAGAATCTCCTGACCTATGGATATCGAAGGCTTGCTCAGCCCCGACCATCTTTTATAGTTGCGCACAAGCCCCTCTTCCTCGATTACACCGGAAATTCCGGTTTTGTCGCCGAATCCCAGAGACTTGATATATTCGTAAAATTCCTTTTTGCTGATTCCGTCGGACAGTTTTACCATACCTATGTTGCTGGACTTGATAAGCACCTGCTCAACACTCAGTATCCCGCTTTTGGACACGTCTTTAATGGTGTGTCCGTAAAGGGTGTACATCCCGTTCTCACAGTCTATCGCCCTGTTTGTGTTCAGGTTGTGCTTGTCCAGAAGCAGCGAGAACAGAACAGGCTTGAAGATTGAACCCGGTTCGTAAAGGAAACTGGCCGGATAGTTCTTCCATTCGCTCTGGGGAGATTTGCGGAACTCGTTGGGATCAAACCCTCCGGAGGACGCGGCAAATATTATTTCCCCTGTCTGTGCATCCATTGCGATAGCCATGCCCTTGTCGGCCATGAACTCAGCCGTGTCCTGCCGGAGAATCTCTTCTGACAGACCCTGTAGGTATTCGTCTATTGTAAGGTACACTACCGTATCAACGTCTTTTTTCTTCTGCGGATCTTCAAAGATTATCCTTTTACCCTTGTTGTCCCGCATTGCAAGGAGCTGAAACTTGCTCCCCTCAAGCACATCGTTATATCTGTATTCAACGCCGTTAAGGCCTTCGTTGTCTATTCCGGTGAAGCCCACTATAGAAGCCGCAAGCTTGCGCTCGGGGTAGAATCTCTGTTCTTCAAGGACATACTCTATCTCGGGTATCTCCTCCTGAATCCTCTTTGCGTCGGCTACCTCAACGTTTCTGGTTATCCAGACAAACCCTTTGCCGTTCATTATCCTGCGTTTTTTGCCGGCGGAAATCTTTATTCCTTCCCTGCGGAGCCTGTCTATAAAGGCCTGACGGTTTTTCAGCTCTTCCGGAAAAACATAAAGGGAAGCGGACTTCTTATTCAGTGCGAGCGGGCTGCCGTTCGCATCCAGAATAAGCCCCCTTCCCTTTGTGCTCTCCATAACGCCTTTCGACTGTCGGGTTGCCTTACCCGCATAAAAGTCGTTTTGCGCCGTCTGAAGGTAAACCACCTTCGCCCCCATAAGGCAGAAGATGAAAACGGCGAACCATGAAAAGAACGTTAGCCGGCTGTTCTCAGTTTTTAACATAATAGGTGCGCCTTACATCGGGCATGGTCAGCCCCATCTCCTTGGCTTTTTTATAAAGGTTCTCTGCATCGTAGGCTTCGGATTTTTTCGACAGCAGATAGGTGTAGTCTATCTCTGACTGCTCAATCTTCTGCGTCATGCTGCTTATGTCGTATCCCGCCCTGATGCACATCTGCCTCACATAAACTATCGAAAACAGAAGAAGCATTATCAAAGCACCCAGAAAAAGTGTGCTGAGTCTGATTCCCGTTACGCTCTGGGAAGGATTTGCCGTCATTGTCTGCGCTTTCATAATCTTCTCTCCTTTATTCGTACTAATCGTCATTCTGAACGTAGTGAAGAATCTCTGATGTGAGATCCTTCGGTTACACCTCAGGATGACAACAAATGAAAATCCTTTATACTCTCTCCGCCGCTCTCAGCTTTGCACTGCGGGACAGAGGGTTCATTTCTATCTCGTCCTCTTTTGCCGTCAGCGGTTTTCTGGTGATCTGGCGGAAGGTGCGCACCTTGCCGCATGTGCAGACCGGAAGCCCCGGCGGGCAGACGCATTCCTTTTCAAACTCCCTGAAATAGTCTTTCACCAGTCTGTCCTCAAGGGAGTGAAACGAGATAAAGACGGCCTTGCCGCCCTTGTCCATATATTTTTCGAGCTTGCCCAGCATCTTTTCGATGGCGTCCAGCTCTCCGTTAACGTATATGCGCAGAGCCTGAAAGGTCTTTGTCGCAGGGCTGATGCCCGGCTTCTGAGCTTTTCTGGGCACTGCGGACGCAATGATATCCGCCAGCTGAACGGTGGTTTCTATCCTTTTGATAGCCCTGGCCGCAACAATGGCGGTTGCAATATTCCATGCGAAGTCGTCTTCGCCGTATTTTCTGATAAGGTTGGCAAGAGTTTCACGGGAGTAGCTGTTAACGACTTCAGCCGCAGTAAGTCTGTCCGCAGGGTTCATCCGCATGTCCAGAGGTCCCTGACTGCGGAAGGAGAATCCCCGCTCCGCCGTTTTAAGGTGGAACAGCGACACGCCGAAGTCAGCCAGAATCGAAGACACACTGCTGATGCCCAGTTCGTCCAGAACTGTGTCGAAGTCGGAAAAGTTGGAGTGCACAACGGTAACGTTGGGATTTTCGGCAAAACGCTCCTTCAGCCGCACCACCGCATCCGGATCACGGTCCAGAACGATAAGCCGTCCCTTCGCCGATATTTCCTTCAGCATGGCCGCCGAGTGACCGCCGCCTCCGCCTGTCATATCCAGAGTTATTCCGTCCGGATCAACCGGCAGATACTTGAGCACCTCCCTTATCATTACCGGCACGTGCTTCATTTCCTCTTACCGCCCCTGGCTTTCTGCCGAAATCAAGTTCGACGAATCTGCCTTTTTGTATAAACTCTCTGCACTGCGCCGCCAGATCTTCATCGTTTCGACTGTGCGGGTCGAACATCGAAAGATCCGTGCGCATGAACATAATCTGGGTCAGCCGGGAAAATATGTGCATTTTTCCACTCCTTACCTAAAAAAGGTGAGCCGACCTGCCCTTACCTGATCTTTGAGGCGAACTTTTTAAACAGTTCGTCCTTTCTCTCTTCCGAGGCTTTTTCGCCCCAGACAACGGCAGGCCAGATTTCGAAATGGTTTCTGAAACCGTTCACGATGCAATCTCCCTGTATGCCGTTTCGCTGTCTGACATCAGCAGTTATCTGGATACGTCCGTTTCCGTCTATGGCAACTTCGTCCATATCGGAATAAAGGTATCTCAGAAACTCCTGAAACTCGTCATTGTCGGTGGATTCTGACTCCAGCCTGGCTTCTTCTCTGTCCCATTCGGCAGAAGGGTACAGCCTCAGATGGTCTCCCATGGACAACAGTGTAAGCTCGTCACTGCCATATTTGACCTTAAGTATCTCACGGAACTTTGAAGGAACCGAGATACGTCCGGTGTCGCTGATTTTATGTTGGTACTGACCTCTGAAACTTCCTGCCATTTTTAAACCAATTTGTACCTATTGATGACATTATCGTACAATTTATGCCAAAATTAACAAATTATATTTATGTAGTCAAGGGATATTGAAACTGCTCAAAATAGCATCACTACAGGGTTTCAGAGGTTAAGGCACTGATGGGGCTGCGTATTCGGATATATGCAAAATATATGCGCAAAAATATGTAAAAAAATTTTACTCATTGGTGCTCTGGACAACGCAAAATCTTTTCTGTAGAGTGCCCCTCACAGGAGAAATTATGTCCAAAGGAAGTCTGGTATCAGGCATCAAACCATCTAAAAATTTCTGTTTGAAAAGCACTGCTGAAGAGAATGACAATATATTTCCTCCGGCTGCCGCTCTGGTCAACGGCGAATACTGCCTTTTAAGCGGAAGTGAGGCTGAGGAATACTACATTGTTCAGGCGGAAAGCACCGCCGGAGCACTTAACATGGCAGTGATACTTCACGGGGCGCTCTGCATCACCGAGCTTGCAAAACTCGCCGTTATCTGCAAAGAGCACAGTATCGACACGGCACAGATAGACGCTTTTTCTCAATATAATATAAAGGGCAGGCAGGGCTTTCAGACACTGGAGGCCGTTGACGCATACCCGGAAGCATTAAAAAAATATCTGACAGCAAAGGATATTCCGTTAAAAACACTTGCCGTGTTCAACAAGCTGAATGAAGACTGCAAAAAATACGTTGTCGATGCAGTCGCCGCCAGAGAACTTTCTGTGGGCGATTTCAGAAATCTGGTGAATCTCCTGTTCGACATGATGCCGAAGATAAAACCCGAAGATATGCAGGGCAATATAATTAAAAACCTGTCGGCGAAAAAGGACAGAGCCGGAACAGCTTTTTCAGATAAGCTGAAGGAACTGACGGAGAGGTTCCCTCTTACCGTTTCCTCGCCGGACAATTTTGAAACAGGCAGGCTGGTTTTCAGCTTCACTGCTGAATCCGCAGAGGAGTTTATGGAAATAATCACAAAAACCTCAGAGGAATCAAATACGTCGAAGCTAAAAAAAATATACGGGTTTCTGGATGAGCAGAATATATCTTGACCGCAACGCTCTGAACAGCGTACCCGCAAAAGCGGTCATGAAAGACCGTGACGTCACCCTTGTGGATTCTGTATCGGAAGTGCCTGACGAAAAAACATCAATATACATAGCCGACGAGCGCAACACCTTTGTCCACAGATGCCCAGCCACAAAGATTTACAGATGCTGTGATTATTATGTGACGGACATCTCCGAAGGCTGCCCCTTCGACTGCACCTACTGCATCCTCCAGAGCTATCTGAACCACGACTACATAAAGGTTTATGCAGGATTTGAAGAGGCCGCACAGGAGATACGCAATCTTCCCAAAGACAGGTTCTACCGTGTGGGCACGGGAGAGCTGACCGACAGTCTCGCCCTCGACCATATTTTCAATTTCAGCGGCTATATCGCAGAGGTTGTGAATAAATCAGATAACATTCTGTTCGAGTTCAAGACAAAATCCGCAAACATCGGCAACCTGCTGAACTGCAATCCGAAGAACCTCATGGCCTCATGGAGCCTTAACCCGCCCTCCGTAATGGAGGCCGAAGAGCACGGAACGGCACGCATTCAGGACAGGCTGAAAGCCGCAAAGGACTGCGCCGCCCACGGGCTTGGCATAGGGTTCCACTTCGATCCGCTCATCTGGTCGGATAACTTTGAAAAGGACTACGCAGAGGTCATAAAGATGATGGCGGAATCCGTTCCCGAAGCTTCCGTTAAATACATCAGCGTTTCCACCTTCCGCTTCATTCCGGAGCTTCTGGACATAGTGCGGCAGAAATTCGGCTCGTCCCTGCTTCTGCAAAGCTCATATGTGAAATCTCTGGATGGCAAGATGCGCTATTTCAAGTCTCAAAGAGTTTATATGCTTGAGTTTTTCGTGAAAGAGGTCAGGAAATACTGGCCGGATGTGTTCATCTATTTCTGCATGGAACACGAGAGCGTCTGGAAACGTATATTCAGCTTCGACCCCGGAGAACGCGAGGACTTTGAAAAACGCTTCCCCTGCGCAAAAAACAAATAATTGCATTTCATTGCACTATGCAATATATTACTGTATGGAGGCGACTATGGCACATGCAGTAAGAATTTCCGACGATATCGTCACTCCGGCAAGAGTTCTGGCAAAAGTTGAAAACAGATCCCTCGGAGGCCAAATTGAACATTGGGCAAAAATAGGGAAAATTGCTGAAGAGAATCCTGAACTGAACTACAAAATGATAAAGGATATTCTGATTTCTCTTGAAGAAGCCCGAAACGGTGAGACCGAAGAATATAAATTCGGAGAATAATTCATGAGAAGGGTATTGCAGACTGCAAACTTCTCAAAACAAAAGAAAAGGCTGCACAAAAATCAAATATCCGACCTTGATGAAGCAATCAGGATAATAATGAAAAACCCTGAATCCGGAGAACAGAAAAAAGGTGATCTGGCTTCCGTATTTGTTTATAAATGCCGCCTTTCCGGTCAGCTTCATCTCATTGCATACATTTTTGATGAAAGCTGCATAACCCTTCTTTCAGTGGGCTCTCATGAAAATTTCTATCGTGACCTGAAACGATAGAATGCTTGTATTAATCTTCTGTTTCTGCTTATAATAGCCCGTTTTAACATTGGAGGCATCATGGGATTTTTCAGTATTTTTAAAAAATCGGACAAAACAGAGCCGGAACAAACGCAGGAACAGCAGGATTCCCAAGCCTCCGTGGGATTTTTTCAGAAGCTGAAAGAGGGACTTTCAAAGACATCCGGCAAACTTGTGGGCGGTATGGAGAACATCTTCCTCGGCCGCAAAGAGATCGACGAAGACCTTCTGGAAGAGCTTGAGGAACTGTTCATAACGTCCGACGTGGGCGTTGAAACCACCATGAAGATAATCGATTCCGTTCGTCAGCAGGTGGACAGGAAGACTCTGAAAAGCCCGGAAGAGCTGAAACTTGCCCTTAAAGAACAGATATTTAACATTCTCAATATAGACAACAGCCTTGTGCAGACCACCGACCGCCCCTATGTGATGATAGTTGTGGGCGTGAACGGAACAGGCAAGACCACAAGCATCGCAAAAATGGCAAAAATGTTCAAGGAGCAGGGACTTAAAACCTGCCTCGCCGCAGGAGACACTTTCCGTGCGGCGGCCATTGACCAGCTCTGCGTATGGGCGGACAGAGTGGACGTTCCCGTGGTGAAACAGTCCGCCGGAAGCGACAGCGCAGCCGTTATCTTCGATGCCATCCAGTCCTGCAAAGCAAAGGAAATGGACGTGCTCATCTGCGACACTGCGGGCAGACTGCAAACCAAGGTCAACCTTATGAAAGAGCTGGAAAAAATCATCCGTGTGGCAAAAAAGGAACTGCCCGACGCACCCCACGAGGTGCTTCTGGTTCTGGATGCCACCAGCGGACAGAATGCTCTTTCTCAGGCGGTCAAGTTCCATGAGGACGTTAACCTCACGGGTATAGTGCTCACCAAACTGGACGGCACAGCCAAAGGCGGTTCCATCATCGGCATCGTTGACGAGCTTAAAGTTCCCGTCAAATTCATCGGCTTCGGCGAAGGCATTGACGACCTGAAACCTTTTGACGCCAAAAACTTCGTTGACGCTTTATTTGACACTCAAAAATGACATCCTGTCATTTTTTCGCAACGCTCCGTCAGGGCAAAGCCCTCACTGCGCTCACATTCCGAATTATATCAGTATAAATTACTGATATAATTCTCCATGAGGTGCATCCATGCACCTTAATCCACTCACAAATGACATCCTGAGGCACATGCCGTACGTAATACATTTCTCGTCACTGCGAGGGTTTAGCCCGCAGCAGTCACATCTGCTGAGATTGCCACAGCCCTTCGGGCTTCGCAATGACGCCAATTCAACGTCATCCTGAGGCGAATGCCGAAGGATCTCATTTAGTCTATATTCATAGAGTTCCTCGCCTGCAGAAACTCTTCAAGGCTCTCCTTTGGCACACGCCAGCGCCCCTTTCCTTCGATGCTGGTGTTCCATGCAATAAGCTTCGCCTCCTTAATCCACCTGCGCACAGTGATGTGACTCACCTGAAGCATTCTGGCCACCTGATATATTGTCAGGTTCTTTGATGCCAGTTTCTCGATCTGTTTCGAAATACTCTCCTCCTCCCAAACCTTAAAAGGTGCTGCCATGTGCTCCTCCTGCAAACATAAATAATTTGTATCCTTATACACAAATTGTCTGTATTTTTCAACAAATATTTTCTGTTTGAACCTGACACAAATAATCTGTATAACTAAGCATGAACATAGGCGACAGAATCAAAGAACTTCGTAAAGAACTGAAAATTAACCAGAAAGAACTGGGAAATCTGCTCAACGTCACTCAGCAGGTGATAAGCCATTATGAGTGCTCAGGCAGTATCGATGCATCAAAACTTTCAACTATATCAAAAAGATATAATATCGACATAAGATATTTCTACGAAGAGAGACCTCTTTCTGATTTTAAAACAGCCGTTCTCCGCCCGAACAGCACACAGGGGCCGGATATTCCCGCCGGCTGGCATGAGCTTCTGGACGACGTTTCGTCCCTTGAACAGGATAAGATCAGATTCATTGAAACAGTTGTCAGGGCCTTGCTGAAAGAATTTTCAAGCTGAGCTGCCAATCTCCGGGAGGTTCGGCCCGATGAACAGCGATTGCTGCCCGTTCATTCTTCGTTTTTCCAGATCAATGCAGAGGCAAAACCCCAGAATCGTAAGGGGAGGAATGCCGAAGCCTTCGCCATTCGGACTGCCCGACAGAAAAGTTATGGCGGCGGAGCTGACAAAGGGGTTCGGTTTTTACCGCAAATTTGAGTACAACTTCGGACTTCCGGTTTTCAACACGCTGACCCTGCGCGATTTTTCACTTTCAAAATCCCTTCGTTATCATTTTCTGTCCACCACCGGAATCCGCCCCACAGCCAGTCTGGAGATAAACCGTCTGGTGTTCGCCCTTTCAGACAGCGAAGCACTGAACAGGCTCAACAACCAGCTGGTGTATGGACAGGGCAGAAATTTTCTCTCATCCATGAGCCACATAGAGGGCATAGCTCCTCTGCTTCCATCGGTCAAGATTGAACTCAGCAGCCCTTTTGAATGCGGGCTTTCTGACTTGAAGCCCGATGAGAACGTTTATATACACACCCTTCCCTGCGCAGACGGGCACGACATGCTTGTCGGCTTTCTGAAAGAGAACATGGCGGCAAAGAATCTGAAAATTCATGATCTGGGCGGCTACACCATAATCCAGACACAAATAGACGACCTGAAATCCCGTCTGGACACCCTGACCACCCACAGTCTGGTGCGCTCTGTTTCACCTGTCAGCACCTTCATATTCCGAGAGAACTACGTCCGCCACGGCGACCTGCCCCTTGAGTGCATCTCTGTCAGAGACACCGAAAAATCATACCCCAGAGCCGCAGTTGTGGATTCTGGAATTGCCGATTTTTCATATCTCAAAGAGTGGGAACTGGACAGTTTCAGCTTTTTCAACCGGAGCGACAGAAATCCGAAACACGGAACCTTCGTTGCAGGCAGACTCCTCAACGAGGGCGAGACCTTCGGCGGCATCCTCTATCTTAACGCAGGTATCCTCCCTTCGGAAGGCTCGATCACGCTGGATGAGTTCCACGACAGAATGGACATCCTGCTTAAAAAATTCCACAAAACCGTTAAGATCTACAACATCTCCCTCGGTTCGGACATTCCAGCCGACACGGAGTCATTCTCCGCCGCCGCACATGTTCTGGATATTCTTCAGGAGAAATATGACGTGCTCTTCGTGGTTTCAGCCGGAAACTATGAGCCGCTCCGCTCCGATCCTTTCTCCGTATCGGAAGGTTCAAGGGTTGCGTCCCCTGCTGAGAGCATACATGCGCTGACTGTTGGTTCCGTGACCCACAAGGAAACGAACGTGCAGTCCATTCACACACCCTCCCTTTTCACACGACACGGCCCCGCAGCGGGTTATTCCGTAAAACCGGACGTCTGCGCATACGGAGGAACCCACGAAAAGCGGATGGGAAGGCTTTATCCTGTGGGGGTGTTCTCCATAGGTACCAGAAACGAACTGGCGGAGGACTCGGGCACATCCCATGCAGCCCCCAGAGTGTCTGCACTGGCCGCAAAGCTCTATCACAAATACTCACACTTCTTTCAGAGCCCGGATATGGCAAAAGCGATCCTTCTGCACTATACCCGTCTGAGAAACCGGACATCACCCGATATATTCACCGGATACGGTATCGTTCCGGACGACCACGAAGGCTTTGAGGATATGCCGAACAGTCTGGTATATCTGCACGAAGGCACAGTTCGCCACGGCAATATAATAGAGATTGAGGGGATACCCGTTCCTGCGGGATTTTTTGAAAAACACAAGGCTACGGGAAGCATAGAGCTGACGCTGGTATACAAAACAAAAACCAACATGAACTTTCCCCATTTCTATTCCTGCACCAATCTGGAACCATCACTGGGGTTCCACAGAAACGGCGAGTGGAAGAGCATAATCACATCAAAGAACCTTCTGGCGCCGGATCTGCCCGGCATCAGCAGGCAGAAACTTCGGGAAACCTTTAAATGGCAGCCGGTTAAGCTTTACCAAACTAAACTGACAAGTGCAAGAATACCGTCAAAACTGACTTTGCGGATAACTCCCTATAAACGTGATTTTTATACGGAAAACACCGATATCCGGTACTGTATTGTCCTATCTTTCAGTCACGAAAGCAAAAATATGTTTTCGGAAATGCTTGAGAAATACGGTGAGTACGACGGAATACTTGAACCTGCGTCAAAGATGTGGAAAACCTGTTGAAAACTTTGCAGGAAAAAACCTAAGTTTATCAATATTAATTTAAACCTACCCTGTAAAGACCTAATAAATAAGCTTTTATCACCAACCCCTAAATTCAGGGGATTTCAGCTGTCAAGCACTTTTTTATCAACAAAAATGTGGGAAATCTGTTGAAATGTTATTATGAACCCTTTGTCAGAGCGAATTTCCGTTGGGTTGGCATTTTTTTGACCATCTGATAATGAGTAAAAATTTTTTACAGTGGTCATTTTTTAGCAGGAATGGCGCACTTTTTACGGTGCGCCCGTAACAATTTTCTACCAGGTATTTATGGTTCTTTTCTCCTGATATGCTTTAAGATAGACCCGCATATCGTCCTGCTTAACAAGATCCTTTTCCTTATCAGCCGCATTTTTAAGAATGTCGGATGCTTTGTCGAAATCACCCGTTTCAGCATAGGAGGCCGCAAGTATCATTGCGTTGTCGGCAGACGGATCAGTACTGAAAAGTTCCTGAGAAATTCTGACCGCCCTCTGTCCGTCCCTGTACATTGAAACGGGACAGGTGGAAAGCACTCTGGCCAGTTCATACTTTGCCGCAGTATTTTCAGGTTGCATGGCAACGGCTCTCTCATAGTCGCTCAGAGCCTGATTTGCATCCTTGGTCTTATAGAATATTCTGCCTCTGAGAAAATAAAGCTCCCCCTTGTCCGGATCTGAAGCAAGCGCACGCTGAACGTGTTCTTTCGCCTTTGCATAGTCGGCTGTCTTAAAGAAAATCTCAGCCATGGCTTTTTCAAGTTCTGCGGAGGTATCAGCTCCGGACTTCGCCCTGTCTATATCTTTAAGTGCTTCCGCATATTTCCCAAGCTCAATATACGCCTTCGCCCGTCCGGCATAGGCTCTGTATTTCAGTTCGCCGCCGCTCTCCGCCGCCATCCCGAAGTCGTAGGCCGCATCTGGGTAGAACCCCAGCTTCATATAGGCCTGTGCTCTTTTCATATGCAGCTCGGCGGAATCTGCATTTCTGAGCGCCTTGGTATATTCGTTCACTGCCGAGCCGTAGTCTTTATATGCAAAGAAGATATCTCCCCTCGCTCCGTAATAGTGCTGGGAGTGGACGCTCTTTTTAACCGTGCTGTCATAGGTTCTCAGAGCGGTCTCTATTCCGGGCTGTTTTGCGGACACCGCCGCCGCATCGTAATACACGGCCGCATTCTGCCCGGCGCAGGCCATGAGCGAGAAACAGGAGCAGACAATCAAAGCTCTTTTAAGCATAGGGACATCCCCCGTCATTTTTTCTAAAGCATATACTCTATTTGAATATATTGAAAGAGATTTTATACAAATAATATCTGTTTCTTAAGCCTTCTTAAACATATTGCAAATATTTTTTCTGTATATTTCCCCAATCCGAAAACAATAGGAGGCGGAAATATGAAACTGGAACTTGCCAGAGCAGGGAATCACAACGGAGTGGTAATAACCCCCGAAGATATCCTCAGCATGGCCGGGAATTTTGCGCCGCAGGTTCCCGTGACCATCGGGCACGAGTCGGACGACAGCATGCCCGCATACGGCTGGGTAACGTCCGTCGAGGTGTCTGCGGACGGCTCCGTGCTTCTGGGCGAAATAGAGCTTGGAGCGGAACTGGCCGAGGCCTTTTCAGAGGGCAGATTCAAAAACTGGAGCATTGGTGCCGCACGCAACGAAGAGGACTCGCTCTATCTTCACCATGTTGCGTTTCTGGGCGCTGTGCCCCCCATGATCAAAAACCTGAAGCTCATCAGCATGGGCGACAGGTCGAAGATCGTCACCTTCTCACCCCTTAACTGCGGATTTGTGCTGTCCGACAGCGAACTGTCGGAGTTTTCACGTCTGAAGGCGAAAAACCTCGATGCGAAGCTGACAAAGCTGAAGGACGCCGCCGCAGGAAAACTTCCCGCCGCCGCATACGGCTCGCTCATGGCATTTGCCGACAGTCTGGAGAGGGAGCATCCCGCTCTTAATGCGGCCGACACCCTTGCGGACATCTTCGGCAGGGTAAAAAACCCCGTCGCACAGGGCGCACACGCCCTCAGCACATCAAAAGCCCCTGCGGCATCTATCTTCTCAAAAATTTAAAGGAGGAAATCAATGGCAACAGTCAACGGAGTGGTGGGCACACAGACCATCACCGGAAAAACAGTCACAGACGGCAGACACCCCGCCGTCATCCGCACGATGGAGTTTGCATCCGGTGCGGGAATCATCAGAGCGGGCGAAATAATCGCCCTGAGCACGGCAGGCAAAGCGGTCAGCTTTGACCCCGCAGCATCTGACAGCAAAAAGACCCCTGTGGGCGTTTGCATTCAGGACATCGACACGGCAAAGGACACCGCAGGAAGCGTTGCCGTCCACGGAACTGTTATGAAAAAGAGCCTCACCGTTAAAGGCACGGAAGCATCTTCCGCAGACATAGCCGCCCTTGAGGCGAACACCCCTGTCTGGGTCTACTAAGGAGTTTTAAAAATGATACAGTTTGATCTCGGTAAATATTTTACATCAGATGCGATAGTACGCACCCTTTCGTCCATGCCGGAGCTGAAATCACCCGTGCTGGACAGCGTTTACCCCGAAGCAAAAAGGCGCAGCCACCCCCTGCCCACGGTATCTGTGGCAGACCTTCAGCAGCCCGTTTCAAACATAGCTGTCACCAGAAGGGGCGGCGACCCCGTTCCCGTGTATGAGGAGAACGGAAGCATAACCCACATCGAACCCCAGCCCTTCCGTCCCTCGGAGAGACTGAACGGCGTCGATGTCAACAACCTCAAGCTCCTTGACGAATCAGGCATTCAGCTCCTTGTGAACAACAAGATAGACCGTCTGCGCAGAATCGTGAGAGCGTCCACCGAGGCCATGGCCGCACAGTCGCTTAAAGGAAGCATCGCCTATCCCATGGCTATGGACGGCGGGTTCGCAACCTACGGCGTGGACTTCGGCTCAACCCTTTCCCATACCCCCGAAGAGGTCTGGAACGAATCATCAATCAGCCTTGACGACATCCTCGCCGACCTCATCGGCATGGAGGCGCAGATTCAGAACAGCAGCCACTACGGCTCCGATATACGCTTCTGGGCGGGACAGTCGGCCTTCATGGCTCTGGCAAAAATAGTTCAGGACACAGGCAACACATCATTCACGGCTATGATCGACGCCAAGACCATCAACATCGCAGGGTTCCGTGTTGAACTTATGAACAGCTCATACACAGACCTTGCCACGGGTTCGCAGGTTAAGGTCGTCGACAGTCAGAAGCTGATGGCCTTCGCCGCCGACGCTCCCTTTGAGCTTGTTTACTCAGTGATCGACGATCTGGACAGCAACCTCACCGCCATGCCCTTCTTCGTTAAGCAGGTGCGTGACCCCCGCTCATCCAGCATTGAGATCATCGCCGAGAGCAAACCCCTCCCCGTTCCTTTCACAAAAGGGATCTGCTGGGCAACAGTGCTCTAAAAAAATACAGGGCGGGGCATCCCCCCGCCTTTTTTCAGGTGAACACTATGGAAACGATCGACATAGAAGAGATTCAGGAGCTTATGCGGGAAGAGGAGTATCTGGCCATATGTCAGGGTGACGATTCGGTGGCGGAAGAGGCTCTGGAGAACGCCCGTATCTATGTTCAGGCGGTGGCTGAGAGCTACGGCATCGAGTATGACGAGGCGGATTCCGTCCTTCGTCTTGCGGTGAAGAAACGTGCACTGGCAGAACTTTACATCTATGCGGCGGAATGGACCACCGCCGAACAGTACAAATCCCAGGCGGCGCAGATTCTGTCACCCCTTGCGCCCGTTGCGGAGGGCATCCTTGCTTCAAAATCCGCAGGCTACACTGCGGCGGGCAGAACCGACTGGCAGGGCTACAGATGAGAACGGCGGCACAGCTCATCGTTGACACAGTTGAGGTGCTCTCCGGATGCGGGGTATTCACCCGTGTTCTGCTGAAAGACGGCAGTACGGAGGTTATGACCGGAAAGGAGCCGCTGGCGGCGGTCGCCTATGCGGGGTTTGAAACACTGTCCGACGGCGGTGTGCAGGTCACAGAGCATCGGCTGAAGATTTACGTCCGTCTGCTCTCGGTGGGCAGTGCCGACACGTCACCCCTCCACACCGCTGTGGAGGCCATAACAAACACTCCGGCGGTGTCGGTTTCAAGCTCAATACACACAACAGACACCAGAACGATGACCTTTGTCATCGAAGCCGGATACAGGTGCTGAACATGATGACAATAGCAGGAATAACACTGCCCGAAACGGCGGTCTGGGCAAACGAAACAGCATACGGACAGCCTATGGCGGCCGTTGAGACCGACCTTGCGGGCACAGACAGGGTTTATTACGGATCGGAGAACAGAAATCTGGAAATATACATTCCCGCCACAGAGAGCGGCATGAAGCGTGACGATGTTATAGCCCTCTGCCGCATAGCGGCGGACAGATCCGCAGTGCATGCGGAGATAAACGGCAGAGAGTTTTCGGTGCGTTTTGCATCCGACAGTTCAGCCATTGAGCTGAAACCCGTCAGGGCAAAGCAGACACAGGCGGGCGACGACAGCTATTACGGAACAATAAGGCTTTTGGAGGTTTAAGGATGAATCAGACGGATATAAGCATCATCAGAAGCGTAAGCATAAACGACACGGATTCAAACGGCGGCAGGTGTGACCTTGCCTCCACTGTGGTTTCGGGGGTTAAGTTCAATCTCTTCCCCAGAGTGACCTCATCTGAGCGGGAATCAGGCATCACCAGATACCGCAAGGCATACATTCTGAACAAAAACTCAAACGGCGAAACTGCATACGGCGCATGCGTTGGCATAGGGATGCCCGGCAGCGGTCAGGACAGGTTCTACATTGCTCCTGCAGACCATGAAGACACACAGGCGGATGTTCCCTCCCAGTGGACGGGATGCGGAAGACTGAGCCTCAGCGCATCCGCAGGCGACACCTCCGTTTCTGTGCTGTTCAAATCCTCGGACTACAGCATCCCCGAAGGGGCACTGCTTCTCATTCAGGATGACGAAAAATCCTGCAATGCAAGGGTTGCATCTGTTACAAAAAACGTGAACACGGCGGCCGTCACCCTCGAAGGTCAGCTCCCCCACTCTTTCGATTCCGAAGATACATACGTCGGGGTAATGCTGGAACTGGGCGATCTCGCCCCAGAGCTTGAAAGTGCGGAGATAAGCAGTCTCACAGGCGGATTTGACCGGACAAAGGTGGTGCTGTCAAACGGCGGAACGGAATTCGACACCTTCTCGCTGACCTTCACATCCGCATTCGCTTTCACCGCATCGGGCTTTTATGCCGGAAACCTCCCCTCCGGCCAGATAACCGCCCAGTATTCACCCGTTAACCCCAAAACAGGAAAGCCCTATTTCACAATCCCCTCCGCATGCTGGTCGGGGGCATTTGAAGCGGGCAACAGCGTTACGCTGGTCACTCTCCCTTCGGCAAAGGGTTTCTGGCTGAAAGAGGTCGTGCCCGCAGGCTGTCCCCATGAACCTGATAACAGGATAACTCTGGACTGGCAGATAGACTGATGAACAGGTTCGCAAACTTCGCAAGATCATCACTTTCGGAGTATCTTCCCGCAGACGCAACGGAGCTTTCAGTTGAGCATCCGGAAAGGTTTCCTTACGGGAACTTCACGGCGGTTATCTGGAACAAAGGATTTGCGGCTCCTTCGGAGGATGACGGCAGAGAAATTGTCCTCGTGACCAGAACCGAAGCAGGTATGACCATTCAGCGAGGGCTTGAGGGCACAGAAGCGGCAGACTGGAACACTGGAAGCCTCATCGCAAACGTTGTTACGGCGGATACTCTGAACTCCATTTCGGCCTTCATAGCCGCCCGCACTCTGACCCAAAGCGGGGCCATTGAGCCTTCCGACAGTTTTGTTCTGCTCTCATATGCTGAGAATGAATCCGTAAAGACCTTCACTCTGCCGGAGGCCGCACTCTTCAGCGGAAATATGCTGACCATCATGAACTGCGGAAGGGGCATGACTCAGTTTGCAGTTCTGAGCACTGCCGAAAATGATGTCATAGGGTTCGACGGGCAGACGCAGGTGATAGTCGGCGCAGGATGCACCCTGCGAATATCGGTCATAAACGGCATATGGCAGATAACCGGAACGGAAGCGTTCTCCCCCCGATCCTTTCAGCAGATCAGCACCAGCGGACAGCTGAACGCATGCGGAACCGTCGTGTATGCGGATGCATCGCAGTATCCTCTCAGCCTGTACATAGCCGACAATCCAGCAATGCGAAACGTACCGTTTCCGGTGCTGAAATCCGACAGTTCGGCGAACAAAATAACCCTTTATCACCAGTCCACGGGTTCTGTGGTATCGGAACTTTCAAAAAAAGGGGAATGCGCATGGCTGATGCTGAACGGCTCCGGCGGAGTGGAGGTTCTCTCTGCCTCCGGCGGCGGCTCTTCCGGCTCTGCAAACCTGCACATCACAGCCACAGGTTTTGTTCAGCTGTCCAAAGAAGTATCCCTCGTTTTCGCAGACACTTCAAACGGATACGCATACGTCTCCCTTGGTTCAGCTTCCCAGACGGCAGGGCAGAAGGTCACCGTCATACGCACCGACAGCACACCAAACCCAGTTATGGTGGGCGGACTGAGCGGCGGCGAATATTTTCTGAACGCCGAAGGGGACTACGCCTCGTTTGCATGCAGCGGGACAAAATGGTTCAGGGCGGGCTGACATGGAAACGTGCGCAGGAGAATACACAGGCGCAGGCTTCGCCGCAGAAGCCGCACACAGCGGAATGGTCGGCCTTAAGGCTCCATTCATATTTTACGGAGGAGATTTGCTGATGACTTCAAATTCGGCCGGCGGCTCAACCGCCATACTGTCTTCACTGGGTCAGGATTCAGCCTCTGTTCTGACGGCGGATTTTGCTCTGCCCGTTGGCGGGGAATGCGTGCTGAAAAACACCCTCTCGGCGATGGACAGCGACACCGCAGGTCTGACGATCGCCAACAGCCTGAGTGAAAACGGATTTTTTATCCTGCCCGCTGTCACAGGAGCGGGAATCAGTGGCGGATGCGACATCCTCAGCACAATAGGGGACTACGGTCTTAAAGGACTTACCCGCATAAATAATCCCCTCCTCAAAACCTCCCAGAGCGGAAAAGTAAGCATTGTCCGTCCGCCTGTGACCTCATCGGCGGCTGACGATTCCGTAACATTCATATGTGACGGCAAAGACCGTACTAAAGACCTCATATCCCTTGAAATATCCCTGAACGGCATTCCGACGCTGAAAGCTGAGGCAAAAATCTCCTGTCCCCGCCTTGTCAGCATAGATCTGAACGGCGATTTCTATAGCTTCGATATCATTACCTGTTCTGAAGGGGGAGGAAAAACTGTTATGAGCGGCATAATGCCGGAACCTGAAGGGAGTTTCACCGCCGACATAGACGCCATGAAAGCGTCCGAAGCGGTCATGCTCCTTTCCGGAAAGATAGTCTGGGCGGCAGAGGATTTCACCGCCCGCATCAAAGGAACCTTCACCCACTGGTCGCTGGCATCGTATCTGGCCGACAGCGCAGGGCTTTCAGCCCGACTTCTGCCGAACGGCTACATAGCCGTAACGGGCGGCGGCACAACACACGGCATAAGACCCGAAGGGGTGTTCGCACGCACATTCAAAAAGCATGAACAAAAATACAGAGCTGTAACAGTTAATTACAGAGGCGACACCTCAAATCACGTTCACATAGAAGCACCCGCAGAAGCGGGGCTGAACACAGATGTGAAAATACGTCTGTACCACGGCGGAAGCTCCCGCCTGCTATCGGATTCCGCAGGGCTTGCGAAAACGGCAGGTGGAATTACGGAGACTGTTACGGAAAACGTCCTTTTCCAAAACGGCAAAGGGGTTCTGTCGCTTCCCGCAGTGAAAGTGCTGACCGAAGGGATGACGGCCGACGGCAAAAAAGTATCAGCCGAAGGACTGAACGGATGGAGGGAGGCAGCCTACACAGCTGTTTACGACCTTTACACCCTTTCGGAGACGGCGGAAGTGAAAAGATACGTCCGTGCCGTCACCGACAGCTCAGTGACAGTTTTCTTCAAAGGCGGCAGAGAGACACTCACCGTAGACGCTCCCGCTGTGCTCGACTGCGTAACAGCTCTCAGGCTGGCGCACACACTGGCGGCGACCCCTGAAACAATAACACTGGAAACAACCCGCACGGACGGACTGAACACACCCGCCGGACTTTTCTGCAAAAGCAGTTTCGGCAGAGGCAGGGTGGCTTCGGCAAAGATCAAGGTCAATGCCGATCCTCTGGCGGTTAAAAATATCATCGAGGTACATCCATGACCAACGCAACCATCAGCTTTGTGACCTCAACAGGCGGAGCAAAAATTATAATAGCCGCCGACAGCGAGCGGAACACCGACTCCGCAGGCAGAGAAAAAACATCTTTCACCTACGGAGAAACGGCATATTTCCGCATCTATGCCGAAAACCCCGACAGGCTTGCAGTGTTCGCTACGGATGGCTCCCTCACCTCCCACGGAATATTCACCGAAGAGGTGGCGGACGAGAACGTTTCGTTCATAGAGGAATCAACGGCACCATCCGGTAAGCCGGTTCTCACACTGAACAGCTTCACATGGCTGGGCAGGGAGCTTGGAGCCATAACCCGCAGAAGTCCCTATTCAGTGACATGTTCCGAAACTCCCAGACCATCGCAAGGCAGGATAGGCACTGCGCTGATAAGCTACCGCACCGCCTATGCACTTTTCGGGCTGAAACTGACAGCGAAGAACAGGGACACCTACCCCGTTCTGGTCTATGCGGAGGCTCTCAATGGCTGACAGAAGCATAACATTTGGTAAATATGCGGAAAACGGCGCATATAAATTCTTTCTGGAACCCGAGGAGAACAACGGAACCACCGTTTTTCCGGCAGGTTTCACTGCCCGCCTGAAACTCTATCCCGGCGGACAGTCACCCTCTCTGTCAGTCACCAGAGGCACGGTGAAAACCTATGCATCGGGGCTGAGACAGCAGATAACCGAGTTTATAATATTCAAAAACAGCCGCAAGGCTTCGGCAACCTTCCCCGTGGCTCTTGCTCTCACAGCCGAATGGCAAGGGGAGGACGGCGGAAACCCCGTATTTACCGACAGCAATATCTATCTGCCGCAGGCGGCAACGTCCGTTCTGAAACTGGTGTACGAAACAGTATACGACCTTGTGGATGTCACCTGTCCGGACAGCGTCTTTTGTCTGGTATCCGCTGAAAAGGCGGGACAAAGCGGAATCTTCGCTCTGGATTTCACAGATGACCTAACCACCGGAACCTACACCCGCACTGTCATTCTGACCGTCCGAGACGCATGCACGAAAAAGACGCTTAAAGACGCTCACATCTATGTGAACGGAAAATACATGGGCAAAAGCGACAGCGAGGGCAGAGTGCGGCTGGGAAGTATGAAGACCGGAACCTACAGCCTGCTGGTTGAAAAATCCGGCTATAAGCGCACGGATGAGGACAACGTCAACAACGATATTTTCACGGTGAGCTGATGGGCAGATACATAGCCGAAGATTACTCGACAATTAACGTATGGCTGGCTCCTGCGGAGTATACTCCATCGGGCATATGCTATCCGGACAAGTGCGTTTCGGCGCACATCCGCACGTCTGTCATCAGGGACGAACCGCCGCTGACAGCCGTAGTAAACGGTCTGCCGTCGGGCTTCTCCTACAGCCACGAAACTCTGGCAGTCTCAGCCTATATCACCGAAGAGGACAGCGGCGAATACGTTCTGAACGTTTTCCTTCTCCCTTCGGACAAAACAGAAAAAGAGTTCACCCCGCCCTGTGCCGACTATGCGGATGCAGACGTAAACTCAGACTGGGAGCGCACGGGCTACAGGATAAGGGCATATCTGCCCCAGATACGCACCTGCGGGGTGACGTCTTTCACAACCTATTACACGGGAAGCGGATTCGCCGTAACAGGGGTCAGTCCCACAGGTGAGATAAGATCCGCCTTCGCAGAATATACCCATAACGAAGACGGGCATATCCCCCTTGAAACACAGCTGACATCAGGTCTGCTCATTCCGGGGCGGACTGCCTCGGTTTTCTTCCGCATGTACGACCTGCCGGAGGAGTATTATCTCGGTTCGTTCAACTTTCAGACAGACATCTTCACCGGAGCAACGGTCATAGGCTGCGGGGTGGTCACCCGCCGCAAGGTCTACAAAGACAAAAGCAGACCTGAAAAAGGCTATACCTATGAATATGTTCCGATTAAAGGCGGCATAGAGAGCAGTCTTCAGGACGAATGGCTGTTCGACAAGAATCTGCGCTGGTGCGTGGAATATTTCGGGAAGCGCTACTGGCTGAAATCCGCATATCCGTGCAGGCTGGCCAACGGCAGTTTCGCCGCTGTGGCCAAAAACTTTTCGCTCCCCAGAGACTGCGATCCGGACATCGACAGCTCATGCGTTAAAACGACCCTCTCCGAAGCGAACGACCGGATAGTTCCGGAAAAATTCTACAGCTGACAGGTTTTATATGACAGAAATATCATCACTGAACGCAATGTACCCTGCCGAGCGCATAGCCTATGCAAGGGGCAGGGTCTTATATTCGGATTATATCGAAAACAGCATCCGTGTGGCGGTGAACGGTTTCGAATACACCCTGCCTGCGGCTTATGATTCCGCAGATACAAGACCATCTGCCTATGCCTTCTCCACAGGGGATGTTGTCGCCGTCAGAACCTATGAAGGTCTGCCGACCCACATTGCGGGATTTGAAGACAGGCTCTGGCCGTTCATTCCCATTCCCGCCGAGGTGAGCATTTCCGCCGACAGGGTATTTTCATCAAGCCTGTTTCAGGAGACTCCTTTAATCGAATCCGACAGGTCGATGTTTCTGTCGGCCTATGAAAAACTTCCGGAGAAGGAATGCGAAATAGGTTTCACTTCATACGTCAACGAACCTGTACCGGATATGGAGGGCAGACTGGTGTCCGTTCAGACCCACACAACGGGCAGCGTATTCTCAAGGCTTTCAAAGTTCTACTACAACGAAGAGTTCATCTACGAAACATACAACGAGGAGACTTTCGGAGGCGTTTTCAACGGAACCCGTTCAAACATAATCGCCGCATACAGAGACCCCGAAAGCGGCACCGCATTCATCATTTATCAGATAAACACCTTCACCGACTGGCTTCCCTTCAAATCGGGCAGGGTGGATTTCGATTTCTTCATCTGGTCGTCAACGGGGCTGAGCCGGAGGATATGCGGAGGCTACAGCGACATTGCAGGGGTTATATCGCCCGCAACAGGGCAATGCATAGGTTATGACACAACAGGTTTCTTCGCAGAGGACAGCGAAGGCATGTCGGTTCTGGTCTGCGGGTTATACATCTGCAAAGCGGAATCTTTCAGTGCATCCGCCTCCAACAACTTTGTGGATACCGGCGATTATGAACAGTTTTTAAGATTTACAGCCGTGTCCATGCCCGAAGGCACATATTCGGCGGACAGAGCATACGGGTGCAACGACTCAGGGGATATCAGACTTGGCGAAGGCATATACGCCGACCCGAAAAACAGCATCTACCGCAAGAAAAGATAAATAAGGAGGAGACATGAGTTATAAAGACGTAAGACAGATTCTCAGTTCGGTGTTTGACAGCGAAGATTCCGCATTGAGGGCGACTCTTAAAACCGAAGGCGAACTTCTGAACATGGTTCTGGACGAAACAGGGGAAGCGCCTGCTCTGCGGGTTCGTCTTGTGGACTTTCAGCCTGTTACAAGCATCATAGACGGCGAAGCGGCCGTATACGCAGACCTGCCCAACCCCGCAGAGCACATGAACGAAATATATATTGTCACAACAGCATCGGGGATTCCGCTGGTCAGCAGGAAGCAGGCGGGAATGTACCGCAGTGACGGGATCTCATGGAATCTGCTGGATACCGACCTTCAGGCGGATAAGGTCTATTACTCAGGAACAGTCCACGCAGGGAACGTTCAGGATGCACTGGAAACGCTGAAACTGATGTCCGATGTGAACTCATCCTCCGTTGCCGCACATTCATCCAACGCATCAAACCCCCACGGTGTGACCAAAGCCCAGATAGGGCTTGGCAATGTGGACAACACCGCAGATGCCGCAAAGCCTGTTTCAGCCGCCGTTCAGACGGCACTGGACACAAAAATGACAGCTTCTGCATACACGGGTGCTTTCGGAAATCTCGACTCGCCCCTACTGCATTTACCATTAAAAAAGAATCTCCTGACGGCTCAGGGGCAGAGCGTCTGCACATTCACACGGGCATCAGCGGCGACCTATGTTGACCGCTATGGCATGTTGAAATCCGTTGCGGCTGACATACCAAGATTCACAGCAGACGGGCTGCTCATTGAAGGCACATCAACAAACCTTCTGACATATTCAGAGCAGTTCGAGAACGGAGCCTGGGTTAAAACTAATACAAGTATAACGACAAACACAGCGGCGGTTACAGACCCTTTTGGAACCAATCTGGCGGAGAAGTTGTATGACGATGCTTCGAACGGAGAACATTATATCTATCAGCAATCCGCATATACCAACGGAACAACTTACTGTCTTTCAGTTTTTGCTCAATCTGCGGAAAGAACTCAGCTGAAAATATATTCAAGCGGAGGTGCAAAAGGTGCGCTTTTTGATTTATCTAATGGCTTAATCCTTTCTTGTGACTCCGGGGTGACAGCATCAATTAAAAAATTATCAAACGGATGGTTCAGATGTTCTATAGTATTCACGGCAATCGTAACCGCGACAAGAGCCAATTACTTCTACTCAACAGTTTTGGGAAACACAAGCTATGTCGGTGACGGCACATCTGGCCTGTACATCTTCGGCGCACAGCTTGAGGCCATGCCCTTTGCGACATCTTATATACCCACTACAACAGCAAGTGCAACACGAGTGGCTAATTATTGTCAGGTATCTCAGACGGATAACATCCCATCCTACTCAAAAGATTTCACCATATCTACCGATATTGTGCCTCTCGGTATTGCAGGAACGCAATATATTATGGGAGATGCAAATCTATCCACAGGATTAAAGTTATATATTGAAACTGATGGTGTTATTTATGCCACTCTGGGCGGGGTGTCTCTTAAAGCATCAATCTTTGTAAGCGCAACAGTTACATACAGAGTGTGTTTGATAAAAAAGGGTACATTGATTTATTTTTATGTAAACGGAGACTTGAAAGAATCAAAGAGTGTTTCAAACCCGCCAGCTAATCAAGCAAATCTTTTTATTGGCTCACGAAACGGCACCAGTGGTAATGGCTATGTATATATATCAAACCTGCGCATATACGACCGTGCACTTACAGCAGAGGAGGTAAGACTGGCATGACGGAGATTTCATTTTCAGACATAATCCAGAATCTGGGCAGTCTCTCGGCGATGGTTCTTCTGCCGCTCTGGCGTTCGATCGGGGAACTGAGAAAGGGTCAGGAGCGGACAAACATAATCCTCGCCCGTGACTATGTGGCAAAGAACGAGTGCAAGCACAAGCATCAGCTTCTGCACTCGGACATTTCGAGGATCCACGAGAGGGTGGACGAGATAATCTAATTGTCTATCCTGTCCATAAGTATGCTGAAACGGCAGCCGGAATCGGTGTTTTCAACGGTGAGGCTGCCCCGCATATTCGTCTCTATTATCGCCTTGGACATATAAAGCCCTATCCCCGTGCCGCCCTTGTCGCTTTTGGTGGTGAAATAGGGATCGAATACCCTGTGGAGAATATTTTCGGGTATCCCGCCGCCCGTATCCTCAACATCCAGCCGTATCTTTTTGCCGATATGCTTTATGCTGATGCATATCTCCCTGTCACGTCTCTGCATCAGAGCATCCTTTGAGTTTGATATCAGGTTCAGAAGCACCTGCTTGAACTCATTGGGATATCCCCGCACCCGCATATCGTGATGCCCGCAATAGGTCAGACTGTTCTCTTCCGATTTAAAATTCATAGTATCTGGACATTCACAGGCCACCACACAGCGGATGCTGTTGCTGACCAGCTGCGCGCGGACGATGGAAAGCACCTGTTCCACAGTGCCTTTTATATCAAAAATCTCTTTGGATTTGGATGGTTTGAAGAAATCACGGAAATCATCAATGGTTCTGGACATGTAGTCTATCTGTCTCATGGCTCCGCCGACGGTATCCCTGACATATTCCTTTGTCAGTTCGCCGAACTCGGAGGCATCCTGAACATCCTGCACCAGAAGCCCCAGCGTGTTCAGAGGCTGACGCCACTGATGGGCTATGCTGCCTATCATCTCCCCTATCTCCGCCAGACGCATCTTCTCCATCAGAAGTTCCTCGTTTCTGCGGCGTTTGGCTATCTCCTCCTCCACAATGAACTGGAGATTCTTGTTAACGTCCTCCAGTTCCTGCTGATATTTCAGCCTCTGGGAAACGTCCTCAACAATGATGAACATATAGACCGAGCCGTCGGTCTCCACAGGTGTGATTAACAGTTCCACGTCACGGACTACGCTTCCTGCCGTATACTGCCGCACTGGGATCTTTGCCCCACGGCGTGTTTCAAGGATACTGCCCACAAGGGTCAGACAGTCTCCGTAGCTGTTATGAACCGTTATATCGCTCATCTTTCTGGATTTCAGAGCATCAATGGGACAGCCGTAATATTCGGCCGCCGCCTTGTTGGCATCTATTATTGACATGGTGGCAGGTTCGAACACCAGCATCACCGCAGTGTTGTCCGCAAAAAACCTGCGGAACTTCGCCTCGTTCCGCTTAAGACTGTTCTGCAGCCGCACCTTATCCGTTATATCAATCACACTGGCAATCTCTGCAGTCTTTCCGGCTATGCGCATGGTGTCGGAGATCACCTGAAGCGTGCTTCTGTCTCCTGCGGGGGAATAATAGGTCATGATGTGCTCCCCGCCCTCGGTGGTGTCGTATACCTTGTCGCCCAGATAATAGGTCAGACCGTTTCTGACGATTTCCTCACGCCTTACGCCCAGAATCTGCAAAAGTCCGCCGTTAACAAACCTGAATCCCTCATAGTCGAGATAAAGCCCCACCATTCCGCTGGATTCCAGAGCGGTGAGCATGGCTTCAAGCTCGTTCTTGAAATTTTCCATCTGCTTGCGGACAGAGATGTCCCTGAACCGCCAGAGATGGCCTTTGGGTTTTCCGTCAATATATAATGGTGTGTGTATCCTTGTGAATATGCGTCCGTCCTTGCAGCGGAACTCATCGGAATGCACTCTGTCCCTTTTCTCCTGAAGAATGTAGTCCGTTTTCTTACGGTACATTCCCGACAGATCCATGTTTTCAAGGATATCGTGATAGAATCCCGCATTGTCGATGTTGCCTTCAGGACTGAAAAGGCCGGATGCTGTGACTATTTTAAGAAAACTGTTGTTGATGTAGACCAGACTGCCGGATTCGCCCTCAACCATGACGCCCGATTCCATTGCCTCAACAACCTCGGTCAACCGTTTGTTCTTTTCGATAACTTTTCTGAGATCGTCTCCGGTGAGCTTTGACTCATCGATGGATGCCGCTTCCACCATAACCTTGCGGCTGATGAGTGCTGTTACGTCAGAAAATGACCAGACGGAATATTCGCCGTGCTCGGCGACAGAAGCGGTGTAACAGCGTATCTCTCCTTTGTCGGTGCAGAAATGGAGCGAGCGGGAATCATCCTTCCTGCACGCATTTTTGAAGTTCCCCGCCTGATACAGTCTTTTAAACTCTTTGTTGGAATATGCTATTTCCGAGCATGAACCGACCACGGCAACAGGATGCCCCAACAAATCAAAATCTTTAAATTCCGAGCTCAAATAAATCCCTCAAAATATTCAATATCAAACTATAGCACCTTTAACCGGAATCTGCTGAAAAATTAATCACCAATGAATATATTTTAAACACCGACTCGGGTATTTTTCACATTTCATGCGTTATATGCCTCTGTTCAATGAAAATGGGCGTTTTGTCGAAATTGGCACAACTTTTGTTGAATACATGACAACTGCTTTTCTAACGGAGGAAAACATGAAGTTAATCAAAGCCATAGTCAAGCCCCATATGCTTGACAACGTTAAAGAGGCGCTGAACGGGCTGGGAATCAGCGGCATGACGACATACGAGGTGAAGGGCTTCGGACGTCAGAAAGGCCACCACGAGCTTTACAGAGGCGCAGAGTATCAGATCGATTTCGTGCCGAAGATCATGCTTGAAACGGTTGTTCCGGATGAAATAGTTGCGCAGGCAATCGGCGTTATTTCTGAAGCGGCTAAAACAGGCAAAATAGGCGATGGTAAAATATTTGTTCTCGATATCATCGAAGCTGTCAGAATCCGTACCGGCGAAACCGGCAACGATTCAATCTAAGTGAGCAGAGAGGAAAAAAATGCGTAAACTTCTTTTAACATTAACTACTTTTGCATTTGCCTTTTCGGCATTTGCCGATGAGGCGCCCGCACCCGACACAGGCGACACAGCATGGCTTCTTGTGTCAGCGGCTTTCGTTCTTCTGATGCTTCCCGG
>NZ_SMGG01000007.1 GCF_004339245.1 Seleniivibrio woodruffii | reverse complement strand
TCAAGCCACCGACCTGGCTGGCGAGAGCCTCTTAACCGTCACTGCACCACAGGCTGTCACTTCCCTGTACAGGAGACAACCTGCTTTACATGCCATAAGACAGCGCATGCACCAAATCAGTACAGCAAATAGGGAGTTAAACAATGAGCCTTAAAGAGAAACTTTTAGATAAATCAAACTTTACCCGTCGTACGTTCCTCAAGGGAGCGAGTGTAGCCGGCGCAACAGCAGCATTATACGGCTGCGGCGGAGGCGGAGGCGGCAAGACTCATATGGAAGAGGACATCACAGTTGCGGTGCCTAAAATAACAGAATCAGTTGTGAAGGGAGCCGCACCTCATAACTGTGGTGGAAGATGTGTTTCTAAAGTTTATGTTAAAGATGGGGTAATAAAAAGGATTGTCACAGATGAAACGCCTGATCGTAATATTGTGAATGGTGACAGTACGGATTTACCTCAGATGAGAGCTTGTATACGTTGCCGCTCGAATACTCAAAGGATTTACCGTAAGGATCGTATCCTTTATCCTATGAAACAGACAGGAAACAGAGGCGATGTTAACGGTTTTGTAAAAATCTCATGGGAACAAGCGGCAACCGAAATTGCTACTAAACTCTCAGCTATTAAAGACAAATACGGCGCAAAATCTTTAATTAGTCATTATGCTTCTGGTGATGGTTCAGAGGTTGCTGGTGCCGCTGCCTGCGCATCTCGTTTACTCAATCTAATTGGCGGAGAAATGATATACCGCAATGATTACAGCTGGCCTTCACTTGAACATACAAGCTGGTTCTTTTTTGGACAAAATTTTTATTTCCCTCCTCAAAAAACCAGACAAGATGCTTTTGATGCTGATGCGTTGTTTATTTGGAGCGGAAATTTTGCTGAAAGTATTTGGGGTACCAATACAGCGTGGTATATTCAGCAGATTAAAGAAAAGGGCACAGAGGTAGTTGTCGTAGACAGCCGTGTTTCTCAGACTGTTGTTTCTCATGCCAGCTCACATGTACCCGTTCTTCCCGGAACAGATGCTGCTCTGATACAGGCTATGATTTATGAGTTGATTGTGAACACATGGAATACTGATGGTACTTTGAAATCAGATCCATGGCTGGATGCTGAGTTTATTTTAAAGTACACTCATGGTTTTTTTGATGATAAGGCTTTCGACTTATATCCTGCAATAGCCAAAACATACCATGGAGAGGTTGATAGGACTACTAAGTATATTGTTCAGAACGGTTCTTCTCTCAGTGCTTATGTAATGGGAACCGATGATAGGCTTGTTCGTGCAGGGCTTAACGGAAATACGTCAGTATATCCCGATAAAATAGGTTATAACAACTACAATGCCTATGATCCGAACGATAACCTTAAAGATGCTCTTGTTTTTGCATATGGTAAAATTGCTAAAACCCCTGAATGGGCGGAGCCTATTTGCGGGATATCTGCTGCTAAAATAAGAGAATTAGCTAAAACATTTGCTAAGAAAAAAGTAACTATGTGGTTAGGTGGTGGTTTTCAGAGGCAGTCAGAAGGCGAATACGGAGCTTTGCACTGCTACACTCTTGGCGTTATAACAAAAAACTTTGGTGAGCCGGGAAGACATGTAGGTATATACACCGACAGGCAGCCGTTGTCTTTTGGTATATCTTTCCCCACCGGCACCAATGCCGCATACGCCGACTTCACAGGAATATATGATTTAAGCAAACTTACAGCTCCAGATTATACTCCTGTCGTTACAAGAGCATCTTTCCCTGTTTTTTTGTGGCCGGACATAGCTAAATATGGTGGTACGGGCAAATCAATGTGGAATGACGGGCAGGTTAAGAAATTTCCTACCGCAATAAAAGGAATGCTTAATTTCGGTGGAAACGCCCTTGTCAACCAATGCGGTGATTACAACAAAGTTGTTGAAATAGTTCAAGATAGAAGCAATATTGAGTTAATTGTTACCGCAGATCAGTTCATGACGGGTTCAGCAAAATTTTCAGATTATATCCTTCCTGCTGCTACTGCTTTTGAGAAAGAAGGTGCTTGTTCGGGATGGCTTGCCGGGGATGTACTTATATGTATGAATAAGGCAGTGGAACCTCTTGGTGAAGCATTACCAGATTATGACATTGTTGCAAAGATTGCCGACAAGCTGGGGGTTCTTCAAGCATATACAGAGGGCAAAACTGTTGATGATTGGAGAAGGCAGGCGATAGAACCTTTGCTTACTGCTTATAATGCACAAATGACTTACGAAGAATGGAAAGAAAAAGGGATCTTTCACATGGATTCAAGCTATGGCAAATTTGATCCTTTGGCTCCATACAGAAATGATCCGTCAGCTAATCCTCTTTTGACCCCCACTGGAAAGTTTGAAATTTATTCACAGGCAATGGTGGAGGATTACGAAGCAAGGTATTACGATAATAATGATGCAAGAGTTACTCTCGATGGTCCTTTGCATGACGGAAAAACAACAGGGAAGTTCGTATATGCTATTCCAATGTTTATACCCATGCTTGAAGGAGAATTTGCAAACGGAGAGCATCCTGATCCTCAAAACGTCAAGACAGAGTTCCCGTACTGTCTTAACGGATGGCATATTTATTACCGTTCACACTCAACTCACGCCAACAATGCCTATTTGAACGAAGTTTTCAAAAAAGATGTATACGGAAATAGTTCATATATGGATCCTGAACGTGAAGTTGGAGAGGTTTGGGACGACTCTGTTTACGAACCGATATGGATGAACCCAGAGGATGCAGGCAAAAAAGGCATTTTTACTGGAGACAGGGTAATTGTTGAGAGCCCGAGAGGCTCCATATATGCAACAGCGGTTGTAACTCAAAGAGTAAGGGAAGGCTGGCTTGCAATGGGGCAGGGCGGTTGGGCTAACGGTGACAACGCTAAAGGGAAACCTGATGTTGGCGGAGCAATTAATGTTCTTACTAAACGTCGCCCTGCGAGGATATGTCAAGGCATGACTCTTGGTGCAGATACCCGTGTAAATATAAGAAAAGGATAGGCGTAGGAGAATAACATGTCTAAACAATTAGCATTTTACTTTGATCAAACCAGATGCATGGGTTGCAGCACCTGTGTTGTGGCATGCAAAAGCTGGAATAATGTAAAACCCGGCAAAGCAAGCTGGAGAAAATTAAGTAGCAAAGAAAGCGGAACTTTTCCTGATGTGAAGATATTTAATCTCGTAATGTCATGCAACCACTGCGCCAATCCCGCATGTACGGCGGCTTGTCCCGTGGGTGCTATCTACAAGCGCGACGAGGATGGCATCGTAATAGTCAACCGTGACCTCTGCCAGTCCATCAAGGCCTGTGCTGTTGCGTGCCCCTACGGCGCACCTCAGTTTGCCGACGATGCAAGCGAACCTGTAAAACAGGCAAGCTGGGCAGTGGCTCACCCCATGCAGAAATGTACCATGTGCTGGGACAGACAGGCAGAAGGGCTTCAGCCTTCATGCGTAGCATCCTGTCCTCAGCGTGCGCTTGATTTCGGCACAGCCGAGGAGATAGCGGCGAAATATCCCACAGCGGTTCGCACTGTTGTAGGCTTCCCGCAGACCGACAAGGACTCCAACGGCAACACGCTTAAGTCCGGCGACACTGTACCTTCGATATTCTTTAAACCGAAGGCATAAGCTAAGCTACTTATAAGAAACGATGTGCGGCGGGGGAATCCTCTTCCGCTGCACATTTTCTTTACTTTTTTTGCGTTATTTTACCTTGATTTAACTTTCGCTGGGGCATATTGAGATAAAGATGAAATAATGCAAAATAAGGCAGGGTTATGATAATCGACATACGAAGAGACAATCTGGACAGGATAATCAATGAAGATTTTAGAAATGACGCAGAGAGATACGTCCGTATGTACGAGGACTTCATGGCTGCCGCTGAAGGTTCGGGAATCAGCATAGACAGGACGCTTTCCTCAAGTGGGTTTACTTATAAGGAAAATGTGGAGAATGTGTCCGGGGTCAGCAGCTCCGGCTTCGGACACAGCCTTCACTACGGTGAAGTTTCGCCTGCCTGCGCTAACTGCCGAACAGGCCACCTGTCAATGACGGTGTTCCATACACTCAAATGCAACAGAGACTGCTTTTTCTGTGCGAATATGAATCAGGATGATTATGAACACTATCTTGAGAACGTGAACGATGCGTTCGCCGAGATAGAGGCCGCAGACGGGGGAATGGGTTTTACGTCAATAGCGTTGACCGGGGGGGAACCCCTTCTGCTGCCTGAAAAATCCATAGAGTTTTTTGAAAAATGCCGTGCTAAATATCCCAAAGCCCATCTCAGGCTTTACACAAACGGCGACTACCTCACTCCCATGCTGGCAACGAAACTCACGAACGCAGGTCTTGATGAAGTGCGTGTGAGCGTAAAGGCGGAGGGCGACGGCTATCCGCAGGAGACAGTGGAGATAATCCGCAATATCGCAGGTATAATTCCCAGCGTGATGGTCGAGATGCCCGTTATTCCCGGAACCCTTGAGACAATGAAGCGTCTGCTTGTGGAACTGGAAGATGCGGGTGCGGACGCAATCAACATTCTTGAATTCCTTTACCCCTGGGTAAATTCTGAAAAATATGCCAACAGAGGCTTCAAAGTGAAGCCCAGACCCTACAGAGTGCTTTACGACTACGAATATGCAGGCGGTCTGCCTGTTGCCGGAAGCGCCGAGGAGTGCGTCGAGCTTTTAAAGTTTGCCGCTGAGAAGCAGCTTAAAATGCGTGTTCACTTCTGCTCCCTTGAAAACAAGCTCACTTCGCAGGTTTTCATGCAGAACAGCAGCATTCAGCCCATGGAGTATGAAGTCATGTCCGAAAGGGACTTCTTCATAAAATCCGCCAGAGCCTACGGCAGAAATGCGGTTAAAGCTGAAAAATATCTCAGCAGCAAAGGGCTTCCGTTCTCTAAGAACGGAATGCAGATAGAGTTCCATCCCATGCATATAAAAGACATTAAAGGACTCACCGAAGCGGCTCTCACATACAACATAGCGGAGTTTGACGACTGTTCGCTTATTGTCAGAGAGGTTAAGGTGGATCTGATAGATCCGGAAAAATTTGATTATTCAGCAGATATATGAGGTGAATCATGGATGTAGTTGAAATCGTTAACGTTCACAGAGGACGCAACGTTGCCTTCAATGTTTTTTCGAAGGTTTTTACGGATGTTCCGTCTGACCAGACCGATAAATTTTTTGCTGTTACAGCCGGACATATGGCTTCAATTGCGGCTTCATCCTGCAACTCAAGCCTGCTGAACGGCGCAGGACTTCTTTCTGCCGTTTACGGCACATCGGACTTTGAGAATGCAGATATGGAATCCACACGTCTGGCCAGAAGCAGAGACTTCACCAAACTGTTCGCTCTGAACGAGGTATCGCTTTATGAATCGGTGTATGTTTCACCTGAAAAACTGATAAAGCAGGATGCGTGGAGCGAGGTTAAGGCTTTCTATCTCAGCAACTTTTTCAAGCGTGTTGATGACGACAGAACAATTGAGGATCACGTTTCCATGGAGCTTCAGTTCATGGGGCTTCTGAGTAAAAATATAGCCGACAGCCTTGAGGCCGGCGACTTTGAAAAAGCCGAATCAGCACTTAATGCCCAGCTGGACTTCTACAACCTCCACATTCTCAGGTGGGTGCCTGAGATGTGCGACAAGGTGATAGCTGAGGGTGAAAAGCTCGGAACACTCTTCTATCCGGCATATGCGCATATGCTGAAAGGGTTCATTGAGGAGGATTCGGCGTTTCTGAAAGAAATGACAGAGTAATATATGGGAATTGTCGAAGGTATCGTAGGCCGACTCAGCGAATGTATGGTTATAGACAGCGCCGCCTGCTCAAGGGTCAGGCATAAGCTGTCGGGCTGTACGAAATGTACGGATATCTGCCCTGCGAATGCCATCCGGATAACATCTGCCGGAGGCAAGGTTGTGGTGGACTGGGACAGATGCACTGCATGCGGTCTCTGTGCGTCCGTATGCCCGAACAGGGTTTTTACGCTGAAACTTGCCGACCTCGGCAAACTTATGAACAAGGTAAGACAACAGATAGCAGAGGACGGGGAATGCAAAGTCTCCTGTAGGGACAATAATGACGCTGCCGCGCATATACGTTCCCTGTCCTTTGCGGACAGACATATGCTTGTGAGATTTGCCGCAATGGGGGCAGGAAGGATCATTCTTGAACATGGGGATTGCGGCAAATGCTCCAGAAACTGTCTGGCTGTGGTTTCGGCCGAAGCGGAAAAGGCCGACAGGATATTTGAACTGGCGGGCATGAACGTCCGCACCGAAATACAAAAATACGAAGAGAAACCAAAGAGAGCCACTGCCGCAGACAGACTCAAAGGCGGCGGAGAGGAACTGACCAGACGTGAGTTCTTCGGCTTTATGCGCACCAAAGCAAAGCGCACAATAGGCGAAACCCTGTATTCGATGACAGAGAACGAAAAGGAGCGTCAGCGCACCATTCTGGCATCGGAAAGAAAGGGCTATGAAGATTATATTGCAAATTTACTGTCGCTGGGCGGCAGTCAGCTTATACAGCGAATGAGGGGGGAGGGCCTTCTTGTCACTGTTGACATTGATTCGGAAAAGTGCAGAAAGTGCGGAATATGCGCACGGGTCTGCCCTATGTCCGTGTTCACACTGACCAAAGAGACAATCAAGGGAAGGGAGTATACGACAGCGGTTACGGCAGATCCGGACAAATGTTCCGGCTGCGGACTCTGTATGACCTCCTGCATGTACGACGCCGTTAAGGCCTACAGACTTTAATCTAAAAAAGGGGAGAGGGCAAAACCCTCTCCCCGTCTGTTTTACAGTAAATCGAAAACAGCCTGAAGAACTTCGAGGAACGTCATGTTGGATATGGAGACCCTGTATCCGAACGATGCCGTGTGTGCGTTTATGGATGTGACAGTGCCCGAATCGCCTGACACAATGGCCATTGTTTTGTGGCAAGAGCCGCAAGCGACCGCTCCGGGTCCGTTCACCGTCTGATCTGCGGAAAGGAGTGTTCCGTCGGACTGTTCGGAACCGCTTACAACACCGCCCACAGCGTTTGTCTGGCTGGGAGCTTCATATGTGCCGCTGTCGTGGCATACCGTACAGTCTTTGATATAGTTGGGATACTTGATGGTGAACGAGTCGTATGCCGCAGTTGTTGGCTGTTCTGCGTGGATGGCATGCAGATAGGAGTCGATGGATCTGGACTGCTGTGCATAGTGTCCTGCCGCCGAACCTGAGTTGTGGCATATTCTGCAAGTATCGACATTGCCGATGGCAGTGTGGCCGTGTGCACCGGATGAATCCTCGTTCAGGTGAATGGCTATGCCGTTTGCACCGGAGGGGGCTACGGATGTGTGACATGCATCGCACTTGTCGTTGTTTGCAACTGCCGTGCGTGCCGTAACCGCTGAGCCGTCTATGTTGAACTCTTTTGTAACGCTGGTGACGTATGCGTTCTCGCCGTCCACAAACGGGATTCCTATGATGCCCACTATGCCTTTTGTCACCTCATAGCTGGTGATATTGGCAGTTTTCAGGGCTATTGTCGTGGTGGCCTTTCCTGTTGTTGAGTTATAGGTCGTGTAGCCGGATGTGGAGGAACTGGTGGTTGTGAGATTGGTTTTGGTGTACCCGTCATATGCCACAACATCCTGAGTTCCGAATCCGTAGTAGCCCACAAGTATCCTTACGCCGTCGGATTTTGCGATACCGTCAACAACCCTGTCTGTGTAGCTCTGCATAAAGATGGGTTTTGTTGTGTCGGCTGTCTGTGTAACGTCAAGGAAAGTGTCGCCTGTGGTATAGGTTCCGCTCTCATCGTTGTCCGTAAATGCGCCCCATACAACCGATATTTTGCTGTTAGCAGTATCCACGGTTATTTCGGGAGTATAGTAGACAATGTTGTGTGTTCTCGCTTTTTCAACACCTGTGTGCAGGTCTGCAAAGGTGGGTGCTATGCCTGCGGCGTTGCTGTGGCAAGTGGTACAGGTTGTTGCCGTGCCGTATGCCGTGTGGTCTATTGCCGAGGGCAGGTCATCAAAAGAACTCCAGCCGTCGTGACAGGTCATACAGACTTCATAGGTGAACTGCGAGTCATCTGTGGCGGCTTCAAGGCTGTCGTCAGAGTTGTGACAGGTCACGCAGTTGGCCAGCGACTGGGGATAGTGTACGCTGAAGCTTTTCGAGTTGACGGTTTTGTATCCGGCCTCAGCTTCCCCGGAACTGTGGATGCCGTGTACGTATTTCATAAAGTTTTTGCCGCTTCCGCTGTCATATCTGGAGTGGCATACGATACAGGATTCAGCTCCTTTGGGTGTTGAACCGTGGTGATAGGCGTTTGTTGCTTTGTTTGTGCCGTACTGCCAGATGAAATCCGAGTGACAGGTCAGACAGCTCTCATCGGTTATTGATGTATTGGGCGATGCTGGGTAATTTTCAACGACCTCAAAGTTGTTGGTGTTTGTCGCCCCGCTGTTGCCGTAAGAAAGCCAGTATCTGACGTTTGTGGTCAGCAGGTTTATCTTCGCTGTAAGTGCCGTGTCGGCTGAGATGTCTATGACCGATGTGTAGGTTCCGTTTGCGTCCGGCCCTGTTGTTGTAACATAAGAGTCGATGCCGTATCTGTTGTATCCGCTGTTGGCAGAGTCATAGAAATAGAGTGAACCGTGTCTGAGGCCTATGGCATCGGTACGGTTTACGCCGTCCTTTGCGGCCTTGAACGTCACTGTCGCCGTTGTGGCGGAGGTTACGGTGAGGGTTGCTCCTGTGGCTTCATAAAGCCCTACAGTCACTTCGTGCAGTTCCGCTGAATCGTGGCATACCGAACAGGATTCGGTGTTTGAAACTGTCTTTGTTGCGGCTGTGAGCTGAGCTTCAAGCTCGGCTATGGCCTCTTCGTATTGTGCAATGGTTATTTCCCCGCTCTCAAGCTGAGCCTTCAGCTCTGCAATGATCGCATCTGTGTCCGCATCCGCTCCGTCTGCGCCGTCGGAACCGTCCTTGCCGCAGCCTGTCAGCAGAGCCGAACAGGTGAAAGCGATGAGGATAATGAATAAAATCCGCTTCAGCATATAGTTAGCCTCCTATTAAATTAACTCCCTCTGATACCGAATCAGGCAAAAGAATACCAACCTCCTGCAAAATTTCCTTCTCCGGCACTGTTGTTCAGGAGTGTGTCGCCGTTGGTTCAATATGCGGATGATAAGATAAAAAGGTGTTGATAATATGTTGGAATTAAAGGGTTTTACTGTGAACAGGCCGCAAACGGGTGATAAAAAAAAGAAACCGGCCTTTTGGGCCGGTTTGCTGATTTAGTTGAACTGATAGCCGCAGACCTTGTGGGAACCGCTGTAATAGTCCTGCCAGCCGGTTGCCTGTGTCTGTATCATCTGTGCCACTCCTTCCACAGTCTGGGAGATGGCGATCGACTGAGCGTATTTTTTGACACTGTCGCTGAGGGTGGCAAATCTTATGAGAGCCACTATCAGATCGCCCATCCTGCTGTTGGTGTCGCCGCCCATTTTGTGTCCGGCGATGGATATATCGAATTTTGACGCATATTTATAAGCCAGACTTGCTGAAGAGGCCGCAAATCCCCACCATGAACCGCCCACGAGTGTCTGCTGGGCAACTATCTTAACAAGATATGCCGCATCGCTGATGGCCGACTGGGTAAGTGCCGCTCCGGGACGCTGATACCAGTGGATGTTCCAGTGGTCGGCCACCTGACCGTGTATCGCCCATTCCGTCAATGACAGTCTTATTCCCCTGCCGAATCTGGGCGTGCGCAGCTGGTTCCACGGAGAACTGTTGCAGAAGCCTTTTGTGGTTCTTGTGTCGACCTTTTTTTCATATGGGGTTCTGACCGACAGAATTGTCGTGCCGTCCTTGCTTTTCCCAGATGTTGAGAAAAGATACGTTCCGCTTCCGGAGGAGCAGGTGGAGTCATCGCCCATGGATATTATGTTGCCGTCACCGTCGTGGAGACAGGAGGAGCCGTATTCGCTGCCTGCGCTGAGGTTGTCCAGATCCTCGCTGTAGCGGTGGGTGTAGTATTCGTAGTCTCCGTCCAGTGCGGCCGATGATGTCACCAGCGGAATTATCAGCGATGCTTCGGGCATAACCGAATCGATGGCCATCTGGCATTCCGCATTTTCTGTCTCTTTAGCCAGTCCCTGAATATCTCCCAGTGAGTCTGAGAGTGATTTTGAGGGGGTGAGTGAAAAAACTATGTCATACGATGGGATATCGTGGTTTGCGAGGTTTTGCAGAAACCACAGAATAAGCCCGAAATCATCTGCCACCTGCGACATCTCAGCATCGGTTATGCTGTGCTCTGTTTCGTAAAGGTGGGTGCTTTCACGGTTATCAGTTATGAAAGTCAGAACGATATTAAGGCCGTAGCTCCACTCCGCATTGGCTGGCTGAACGAAATTCTCCGACAGAAGTGTCTGAATTTCGTCCGAGCAGGCGGAAACAGCCGCACTGTTGTCCTTGGTGAAAATTGCGGGTACGCTCAGGTTAAGTCTTATGAGCGATTTGATATCGCCTGTTGAAGTATAGACCCCGTCCGCAACAGAAACAGAGGTCAGCTGAACCCTGTAGTCTATATCAGCCTCAGTGAACACGTGTGCCCCTGTAAACATGGGGAAGCTGGTCATCACATCATTCAGTTTCTGAATGACCGACGGGTGTGAAACAACATCGGAGACGAACCCGTTTATATTTTTTTCATAGCCTTCCACAGCGTCTGAACCCAGTGTTGCGGTGAGAGCCTCTTTGTCCAGCCCGAAAGCCCAGTTGCCTTCGGAGTTGTCATGGCTGGTTCCTGCCGAATACTCGGAAACTTCCGCCTTTCCGATACGGCCTTTGGATTTTCCGCTGTCAGAGAGCGAGAAGAGTCCGGCAGGGTGAAAGTCGACCCCGTAGTGCTCTTCGGGTTCGGGAAGTGCTGAGTATACTTCGTTGTTCTGTGACGATGAGGATGACGAACCGTCCCCGCATCCGCTTAAAATAATGGAGAAAAAAATTGCAGAAACTGCAACCAAATAACGCATGTTTATAGCCATGGTTCACCTCTGATGTTATTATATCACGTTCAAAGGTGGCATGTCGGATTGTTTAAGCATAAAAAAAGAAGCCCGGTAAAAAAACCGGGCTGAGAGTTTTTGAAATTACGAGGCACTTTTTATATCAACGCGTCTGACATCCGTCTTCTGCGAAGGTTTTCTGGGGATTGTGATCGTCAGAACACCCTTTTTGAAGACGGCTGCAACATTTTCCCTGTCGGCGTCCTCAGGCAGGGAGAGCACCCTGCGGAAACTTCCGTATGAACGCTCCATACGGTAGAAATTGTTCTCTTTGGTTTCGGTTTCCTGTTTTTTCTCGCCTCTTATCACCATTGTGTCGGCGGTCATTTCAAGATGCACGTCCTTTTCGTCAACTCCGGGGATCTCAACTGCAATTGTGTAGTCCTTCTCGGTTGCGCTCAGGTCAAGTGTAGGTCTGAAAATATCCGCCTCAAACTCTTTGCTGAACGGGCGGATGCCGAAACCTCTGAAAGCCTGATCAAAAATTCTGTCCATTTCGCTGTGAAGCTGCTGAATGGGGCTGATGCCCTGTTTTTCGTCCCTTGCAAACGGCATGGGTTTGCCCTGTTCCTCTTCTTCCCTGTTAAACCAGTTCCAAGGGATATACTTTTTAACGTCCATGATCTACCTCCTGATATTTCCCTTTTATTTGGTTGTTACATGGTGTTATCCACCCATATCTATAAAATTAAATATGAGTCCGCTTGTGTCAAGTATTTTTAGTGGCCTGAGGGTAGATTTTGAGCGTAAATTATTCTGAGTAAATCATTTTGACGGTCATACCGCCGTCTATGGTGATGTTCTGTCCTGTGATGAATTCTGATGATATGAGAAACTGTACGGCTTTTGCAATGTCCTCCGGTGTTCCGACACGGCCTGCGGGGTGCTGGCTGTGGTCGGTTTCGGCGGGGCTGTATGTTTCGTCGCAGTTTATCCAGCCGGGGCTGATGCAGTTCACCAGAATATCCGGGCCAAGACTTACCGCCAGTGAATGGGTAAGGGCGATTATTCCGCCCTTGGATGCACTGTAGGCGAAGGTGTCCGGTTCCGACTGGAAGGCTCTGGTTGATGCTATGTTGATTATGTGGCCTTTGATCATGCGGGCTGAGGCGTATTTTGCGAAGAGGAACGCTCCGGTGAGGTTGACATCTATGACCCTCTGCCAGTCGGCAAGGGTTGTCCCGTTCAGCGGAAGACGCTTCGGCGAAGCTATTCCTGCGTTGTTTATCAGCGCATAAAGCTCTCCGCACTGCTCAACGCATGCTCTGACCGATGCCTCATCGGCGCACTCGGTTCTTATGAACACCGCTCCGGTCTCCTCTGCTGTCTGTTTTCCTGCGGCCTCGTCAATATCGGCAATGAACACTTTCCGGCCTGAAGCTGTCATATGCCTGACAATGCCTCTGCCGATGCCCTTTGCGCCGCCTGTCACCAGTATGTTTCCCATGTGACAATGATAAGGTATTGCCGCCGTAAAAAACAAGGACTATTATCGTATTATGTTAAGACTTATCATACTTATCCTGTTGATTCCGTTCGCAGTGCACGCCGCCCGTTTTTCGGGTGAGGGGTTCGGTGCGGACAGGGAGACGGCAAGGGCGAACGCCCTGTCGGATCTGGCCTCGCAGCTTTCGGTGAAAGTGCGTTCGGAGTTTTCGCTTTCTGAAAACTCAGCCGGAAAGACGGACGGGCACAGAAGAGTCGATGCCTATTCCGACCTGCCCGTTCTGGGTGCTGAAATAAGCTATTTCGAATCCAAAGGCGGTTTCACCGCTTCGGCTGTTCTGAACACCGAAAAGTCCCTTCCCATGTATGAAAAAGCTCTGAACTCTCTGGCGGATGATATCCGGAAAAATCTGAAAACCGTAGCAGGAACCAAAGGCGAACAGACTGTGGTTGCACTGGAAACAGCTTTTGCAAAAGCCGATAACTATGAAAAAATACTTCCCGTCGCCCGCCTTCTGGGCAGTGAATACAAAAAAGATGAAGACATAAGCTCCGCAGAAATTGCAAAGCTTCTGGAGGCCGTTCAGAGAACAGCGTCCACCTTCGAGGATGCGGCGTTTCTGCTCACCAGAGATATAACGCAGAAAAGTATATACGTTTTTCCCCCTTCCGCTGAGAACAGCCATGAGATAACCCCTTTTGCGGCGGCGGTTCAGTCGGTTTTAAGCGGCAGACTGGCATCCGGAAACTCTCCGGATGCAGCTGATTATCACTTTTCGGGTGAATATACGGTTCAGGGAAAAGAGATAATCCTCACATACAGGCTGGTGAACAGGTGGGACGGAACAACGCTTTATGCCAGAACGGCACGACTTCTTCCTGCGGCTTTCGCTGGACTGGACTATAAACCGAAAACTGCGGATTTCGATGCTTTGCTTTACAGCGGGCTGGCTGTTTCAAATGATTTCAGGGTGGATGTTTCCACGAACAAGGGCAGCAGAAACCTTCTTTTCAAAAGGGCGGAATCAGTTGAGATTCTGGTGAAGACAACCGCACCCGCCTATGTGTACGTTATCGGGCACACTGTCAAAAAAGGCGATAAGCTGTCGTATCTGCTTGAGTTTCAGAATGCGCAGGCTCCCGGAAGATTCATCAGGTTCATAAACGCCGACGATGCGAACAAGTGGGTGAGCCTGGGAGAATTTTCAGTGACAGCTCCCTACGGTGTGGAGAGTTTACAGGTGATAGCATCAGCAAAAGATCCTTCGGATGCCGTTCCGCTTGTGAAGTTTGACGGTAGTTCCGGGCTTTATATAGTGAACCGTGATCCCTCAAAGGCCGTGACCTCCGCCCGTGCGCTGGTCAATTCCGGTCTCAAAAAGCAGGAGAACGCTGTTTCCGAGGCCGTTCTGCTCTTTACAACGGCAGAATGAAATTCTTCGCATACGCTCAGAGTGACATATAAAAAAAGCCCGCCGAAGCGGGCTTTTTGCTGCTATTTTTTCAGTATCAGCTCAAGGTCGATAACAATTCTGACCTCGTCGCCCACAAGAACACTGCCGTTCTCAAGCAGGCCGTTCCACACTATGCCGAAGTCTTTTCTGTTTATAATCGTTTCTGCTCTGCCTCCCAGTCGGGTGTTGCCCCACGGGTCTTTAATGGCCTTTGAGAGGTCAACCCAAAGCACTGTCTCTTTCGTTACACCGTGAATGGTCAGATCGCCTGTAACAGACAGGCTTTTGTCCTTGTTAACGGAAACTCTTTTGGAAACGAATGTGATCTTCTGGTATTTCGCCAGATCGAAAAAGTCTGCACTTTTAAGATGGTTGTCCCTCGCCGCAACTCCTGTGTTCAGCGATGAAACGTCTATAACAGCGGAAACCGATGATTTTGTTATGTCCTTTTCGTCCAGACTGACAACCCCGGTGACTTCGGAGAACATGCCCTGAACGTCGGCTATCATCATGTGCTTAACGCTGAAGAATGCGTTGGTATGGTCGTTGTCGATGTTCCATTCGGTCGCATGGGTCACTGCCGCCAGTGCGAACACCATAAAAAATCCTGATAATATCTTTTTCATTTCGGTTCTCCTGCAATTAACTCGGAAGATCTCCTTAATGTTAAAGTTAGGTCGGCGCATGGAATAGTCAACAGGAAAGGCTTTGGAGGACGATCAGAGTTTTTCATGCTGAAAAAAATGTAAATTTGTCCTGATTCATATTGACACCAAAATCAGATAATGATAATCAGTATCAATAATCCGGCTGCCGAAGTACTCAAGTAAGGTCAATTTCTATGGCTGAAAGGGACAACATGCAGAATTTGAAAATTGAAGAGGAAATAAGATGCCGCAGATGCGGCAGGCTTCTTATGAAAGGGCATGTACGGCTCGTTGAGGTCAAATGCCCCAAATGCGGCTTCATTCAGGTGATAGCTTCTCAGGCCGCAAACAAATAATCCGTTAACCACGGACTTTAACGGCTCTGTTTCTCAGGGCTGTCCGCATAACCAGAGAATCTTAGAATTCCAAAAAACTTACAGGAGATTTTTCACATGACAGGAAAGAAACTGACTGCGTTTCTTGCTGCTCTGCTGGTATCGGTGTCTGCGTATGCGGCGGATGTTCAGCTTAAGCAGAATGAGGTTCTCGTTACGGCCACAAGGTCTGAAAAGGCTGTGGAAGAGGTTCCTATGACCATTTCGGTCATAACGTCAGAAGATATCGCAAAGTCCGGCTCGGCGACACTTGCCGACCTTCTGCGTGACATCCCCGGCGTTCAGCTCTCCTCCACAGGTTCATCGGGTATTTTCAGACTGAGCATCAGGGGCGAGAACGCATCAAGAACTCTGGTAATGATCGACGGCGTTAAGATTTCCGAGCAGAAGTCTATGGACGGCGCACCTCTGCTGGTTGATGTCGCTTCCATCGAAAGGATTGAGGTTATAAAAGGCCCCGCTTCCGTACTCTACGGTTCAGAAGCCATCGGCGGCGTTGTTAACGTCATCACCAAAAAAGGCGGCACAAAGCCCATTCAGGGTTCACTCTCAACAATTTACGACTCAGGAACCAGCGGAACAAGCACATCGCTTTCGCTGTTCGGCTCTCTGGGCGGCGTTTATTACCGGGTTGATGCCACCGACACAGTTCAGGGCGACCGCAAAGACTCTGACGGCGACAAGGTGGACTATACCAAGTTTGACAGCACGAACTACAGAGGCCTTGTGGGCTACAAGAACAAAAATTTCGACTTCGGCGTTGAGCACACTGTCTACCGCTCCGACAACGAGGTTAAGACAGGAATGGAGAACGTGGATCCTTCCGTAATAGGCAACACGAAAATGGAGATGGATCTGCCCGAATGGAACAGGGATAAGACTCAGGCCTATTTTGAATTCAATAACACAAATGCCGTTCTTTCCAGATTCCGTCTGGATGTTTACCATCAGAACACTTTCAAGGAATTTATAAATAACATGTATATGAAGATGTCACCCATGATGCCGGTGATGTCTTATCTCTCCAGAACCAAAAATGACCTCGATTCTGTGGGCTTCAACGCTCAGACGAATCTGGTTTTTACCGAGACAAATTTGCTTATCCTCGGAGCAGAATACATGAAAGACGATCTGGAAGCCAAAGAGAGCATCCAGAACTTCGGACAGACAAGCGCAACGGCTTACAAAAGCGATGCCAACCAGTCTTCAATGTCATTCTTTGTGCAGGATGAGCAGATAATCGCCGGAGATTTCGTTCTGACAGGCGGTCTGCGCTACACCAGAACAGAGACTGAACTTGAAAGCACAAACAAGGGCGGCCAGACCCCAGGCAGTTCCGAAACCGACAGCACAGTGGGAAGCCTTTCGCTTACATATAAAGGTTTTAAAGACACTGTTCTGCGTGCGCAGGTTGCCACAGGCTATCGTACGCCCAACCTTCAGCAGCTCTACATGGGAACCACCCACGGAAGCAGCACACCCACAAAATCCAACAAGGATCTGGATTCCGAGACAAGCACAAACTATGAGCTTGGCGTTAGATACATGGCAAAAGGTTTCGATATTGATGCGGCATTCTTCTACAGCAAAGCGAAGGACTACATCACCACTCAGAAAACTGTGGACTCAACCACAGCCAGCGGCTTTGCCAACGTGTACACCAACATCAACGATGCCACCACAAAGGGGCTTGAACTTGCTCTGGGATACACCGTCAACGGTTTCCGTCCCTACATTGAGGCGACACTGGTCAGCCGTGACTACGAATATGCGACATACAAGACAGAAAAAGTCGGTCTGCCGGAAAGATTTGCCAGATACGGTGTTGAATACTCAAGAGCCTTCGGCAAAAATGTTCTGTTCAATGCCGACCTGTATATGAGATATGCACAGTCCGCCGACACTGAGGATGCCGCAGGTGCAGTCACCACCGACCCCGGCTACAGCACATATAACCTGTCGCTGTCCGGCACATACACTTTCGACAGCGGCCGCAGGCTGATGCTTGCAGCCGAAGCACTTAACCTGAACAACGAAGACTACTATCTGGCAATGGCCACCGAATCACTGGTTGAACCGGGCAGGCATTTTGTCCTGAAAGCCGGAATAGAGTTCTAAGGAGATAACATGACTGTAAAGATTGTTTATGGCTCACGCTACGGTTCCACACGACAGATTTCGGAATGGATCTCCGAGCGGTTTGAGGCAGAGGGCTTTGCAGTCGCAACACAGAGTGCAGCGGATGCTTCTGAGCCGGGCGGGTGCGATCTGGTGCTCCTCGGCTCGGGCATCTATAACCACGGGTTTTTAAAGGAGCTTGAGGAGTACATGGAAAAGTACTCCTCAGAGCTTCAGACCTGCAGAACGGCACTCTTCGGCGTTGCGATGAAAACCGAGCCTATCATGCACAAAGGTAAAAGCCACGGCGGGATCCTGATGCTGGAAAAATATGCCCAAAGCCTCGGCGACAATGTTGTCGGATGCGGAATGCTCCACGGTCAGATGGTATTTCCGACCATGACCGACAGGGACAAAAAGGGCATCGAGCAGTTTTACAAAATGATAGGCCTGTCGGAAACCGAAGCCGCTGACCGCAAGAAACCCAGAACCCTGATGGACAAGAGGGAGTGCTGGACGTTTGCGGAAGAGCTGATAGGCCGCATGGCAAAGGTGAAGGCATGAACGCAGACTGGACGACGAGCCTTACGGAAGAGAAACGCAGGCTGATATTCGGAAACGAGGACGCAGATACGTTTTCAAAGGCATATGACAAAAAGCGCACGGTGCATGCGGGAAGCAAGGGAGAGGCTGTGCCTCCGGAGGAGACTCATAAGGCGTGGATGTACGCAAGCTCCCAGCCCTCGGAGGGTAACAAGCTGGTGTATGTCAACGTGCCGTTCTGCCAGACCAGATGCCTCTACTGCGGGTTCTTTAAGAACCTTGCCAAGGCTGACATGATGGAGGCGTTCACGGGCGCACTGGTGCAGGAGATTCAGACCTCTGCCTCTCTGCCGGTGGTCTCATCCGGCAGGATAAATGCTGTCTACATAGGCGGCGGAACTCCCGGCGCACTCAGCGCAGAGCAGATAGCCGCAATGCTGAACGCCATAAAGGATAATCTGCCGCTGGCAAACGACTGTGAGTTCACATTTGAGACCAGAACCTATCAGCTGACCGACGAGAAGATAGAGGCCTGCCTGAATGCGGGGGTCAACCGCTTTTCTCTGGGTGTTCAGTCTTTCGACACAAAAACCCGCAGATCCATAGGCCGTGTGGATGAGGGCGAGACCGTAATGCGGATGCTTGAGAAGCTGAAAGCTCTTAACGAGGCAACCGTATCCATCGACCTGATGTTCGGACTGCCGTATCAGACCGAGAGCGGTTTTCTGGAGGACATCCTCACCGCAGACAGAATAGGTGTGGACGGAATGGCTCTGTATCAGCTGAACGTGTTCGACGACGGAAGGCTGATGGAGAAGATAAAAGAGGAGAAACTGCCTCCCCCTCCCACAACGGCGGAGCAGTCGGTCTATTTTATAAAAGCCCAGAAGCTGATGCAGCAGCTTGGCTATATGCAGCCATCTATGGCGCATTGGGTGCGGGATACGAGGGACAGAAGCCTTTATAACCGCATGACGAAGCAGGGGCACACAATGCACGCTTTCGGAGCAGGAGCAGGCGGCAGAACCCCTCAGTACGGATATTTCACCCATATGTCGCTGGAACCCTACCTGAAAATGGTTCAGGCGGGACGCAAACCCATCATGGGCTTGAGCCGCAGTCACGAACGTCAGCGGCTCCATAACCTTATCTCAAGCCAGATCGATTGCGGATATCTCCGTGGGGATATGGTGGACAGGGAGGCCGGATTCCGGCTGACGGAGGTTTTCGAACCCCTTATCAGCTCATGGGAGGAGCGCAGACTGGCAGAAAGGGTTGGCTCGTCCATAAAACTCACCCCTCAGGGGCAGTTCTGGTATGTGAACATGGCTCAGTCGCTCATTGATGTGACGGAGCTTTTCTTCAACAGCGAATATACCCCGACGGCGGCAAAAGTGGCCGCTCAGAATTAAAGTTACAGGAGAGAGAAATGACAGCGGAAATAAAGCAGTATCTCAGCGAGAAAAAGGGCGTTGCCACCATCATGGCGGCGAGAGCACTCAGCGTTCCCGAAAGGGAGATTGTCCGTGCTCTGGACGAGGAGTCATTTGAGGTCAGCATCTCGAAGTTCAACGAGGTGATGGACGAGATTAGCACATGGGGCGAAATACTTATGATAGTCTCCAACGGCAGTGTCATTTTCGAGGTGAACGGTGAGCTTCCCAAAGGAAAATACTCCCACGGCATGTTCAACCTCCACTCCGACACATCCCCCATCGGCGGACACTTTATGGCGGATAAATTCGACAGCATCCACTTTGTCAGCAGACCATTCATGGGCAAACAGAGCCTTTCGGTTCAGGTTTACGACAAAGAGGGCAATGCGTCTTTCAAAATACATGTGGGCAGAGACGAAAGCTATGAGCTGAAACAGGATCAGGTTGAGAAGTTCAACGCCCTTAAGAGGAGCATGATGCAATGAAAAAGCTGATAACACTCCTTCTGGTTCTTTTCTGCGGAACGGCATTTGCGCAGATAACCTTTAAAGACCATTCCGGCACAACAATAACACTGGACAAACAGCCTCAGAAGGTTGTTGTGCTCAACAGCTCAAACCTTGAGATGTTCTTTGCGGCGGGCGGAACCCCTGCGGCCTATGCTGTAAGCTCCACAACGCCGGAATATATCGAAAACCGCCTGAAAGGACTGCCCAACGTGGGCAAGGTGGAGAATCCGGATATCGAGCGCATCGTGGCAATGAAGCCCGACCTCGTAATCGGCATGAACTTCCCTTTCCATGTGGCTCTGCGGGGTTCGCTGAACGGAGCTGGCATTAAGATGGCTCTGTTCTCCCCCGTCACTCTGCCTCAGGTGAAGGACACAGTCCGCACCTTCGGCGAGATTGCCGGAAACAAAGCGAAAGCAACAGCCGCAGTGGCTGATATCGAATCTAAAATCAATAACGTTCAGGCTAAACTTAAAGACGTTAAAAAGGTCAAAGTGCTCCTGCTTTACGGCTCACCTGAAAGCTACAGCATGGCAATGCCCGACAGTTATTCAGGCATGATGCTTGAGATGGCCGGCGGCGACAACGTTGCCGTGGGCGCAAAGCCCGAGAAGCAGGGCGGCCCCATGGCCGGTTCGGCAATGTCCAGAGGGTTTGTGCCTGTGAACCTTGAGTATGTGGCGGCCAAGAATCCCGACATGATATTCCTGATAAACCACGACAACAAAACCGAAGCGAAGAACGATTCCGCACTGACAAAGCACCCCGCATGGAGCGGTCTGGCGGCGGTTAAGAACGGCAAGGTGATAAGCCTGCCCTTCGAAACCTACGGCAACAACCCCACCGTGCGCACGGGTGAGGCTGTGCTCAGACTCGCCAGACTGATCTATCCGGAGCGGTTCAGGTGAGAGAATATACTGACAACGATTTAAAACGGCGCCTGACCACGGGCGCCGTTGGTCTGATGCTTTTGACGGCCGGATTTGTCATCAGCGTCATAACGGGAACGGTGGAGATTTCGTTCGGAGAGATGGCGAAGATTCTGACAGGCGTTCAGACAGACGGCATGTATCACGTGCTTATGAATATCCGTCTGCCCAGAATACTCACCGGAGCTATGGTGGGCGTAAATCTTGCTCTTTCCGGAGCTATCCTCCAGTCCGTTCTTAAAAATCCCCTGGCCGATCCCGGCATTGTCGGCGTTACGGCGGGGGCAGGGCTTTTCGCTATGGCGGTGATGATACTTTTCCCTGCGCTTACGCATCTGGTTCCTCCTGCGGCGTTTGCCGGGGCACTTGTCACCTCTCTTGTAATTTACTTTCTGGCCTACGACGGCGGAGCGCACCCCCTTCGGCTTGTTCTGGCGGGGGTGGCTCTGGCCGCCTTCCTCGGTGCGTTCATGTCAACCCTGACAGTGCTCTACAGCGACAGGATTCAGGGTACGGTGAACTGGATGGCCGGATCATTAAGCGGAAAGAGCTGGGTGCATTTTCAGATGATTCTGCCCTATACCCTTGCGGGGCTTTTCGGAGCCGTTGCAGGTTCCAGATATCTCAACATACTGATGCTGGGTGACGACGTTGCCAGAGGGCTTGGGATCTCCGTTGAAAGAGTCAAATTCATGCTGACCATGCTTGCCGCACTCCTTGCGGCTTCGGCTGTCAGCGTGGCGGGGCTTCTGGGGTTTGTGGGACTCATTGTTCCGCACATCACAAGGCTCATAATCGGCTCGGACAACAGGTTTCTGATACCCTTCAGTGCGGTTTTCGGCGGCATAATAGTCATTTTCGCCGACACTGCGGCCAGAACACTTTTCGCCCCCTATGAGCTTCCGGTGGGCGTGGTGATGGCATTTGTAGGTGCGCCATTTTTCCTATATCTGTTGAGCAGGAGCGGACGCTAGATGAGCTTCAATTTTTTTTCATGCGAAAACCTTTCAGCGGGCTACGGCAAAAAAGAAGTGCTGAAAAATATAACATTATCTTTCGAAAAGGGGCAGACGGCCTCTATCATAGGCCCTAACGGTTCGGGGAAGTCAACTTTGCTTAAATGTATGGGCAGACTGATGAAACCCTCCGCAGGATGCGTCTATCTGGACGGAAAATCCATTTCCGCTCTGACCGACAGCAGTATTGCGAAGAGCGTGGGTATTCTGCCCCAGTCTCCCAGTGCACCTGCGGACATTCCGGTGCACTGCCTCGTTGCATACGGGCGCAACCCACACAAAAAGGTGCTTTCAGCCTTCACAAAAGAGGACAAACAGACGGTTGAGTGGGCAATCGAGGCCACAGGGCTTAAGGACAAGCGTTTTGCACGCCTCGGTCAGCTTTCAGGAGGGGAACGCCAGAGAGCATGGATAGCTATGGCACTGGCGCAAAGCCCGAAAATTCTGCTTCTGGACGAACCCACGACCTATCTGGACATACATCACCAGTTCGAGGTTCTGGAACTTCTGGAGAAACTGAACACTGAATGCGGGCTGACTGTGGTGATGGTTATGCACGACCTCAATCTGGCCTCCAGATTCTCCGGCAGGCTCATCGCCATGAAAGACGGCGAGGTCAGGCTGGACGGAGCGGGCAGGGATATCCTCACTGAACAGAATATATACGATATTTTTAAAGTTAAGAGCAGGATAGTCAGTCTGGACGGAAGAACCGCCGCCATGTATATGGGGGTTGCATGATGCTTCTGGAGGTGGACAATATCCGCAAGACATACGGCAAAGTGACAGCCGTTGACGGTGTCAGCTTCTGTATCGGCAAGGGGGAGATATTCGGTCTGCTGGGCGAAAACGGAGCGGGCAAAACAACAACCATAAAAATGCTCTCAACCCTTGCAAAACCCGACAGCGGAAAAATTCTGTTGAACGGACAGGAGATAATGAAAGACAGAAAAGCCACCAGAAAGAGCATTGCCGTGGTATCGCAGGACATGAACCTCGACTATGAGATGACTGTTTTCGAAGTGATGTATGTCTATGCACTTCTGCGGGGCATACGCAATAGTGTACAAGAGATAGATAAAACCATCGAAAGATTCGGGCTGTCTGCAAAACGGGATGCCAAAGTCGGCACTCTCTCCGGCGGTCAGAAAAGGCGGGTCATGGCGGCGAGAGCACTGCTTTCCGGGGCGGAACTGGTCTTTATGGACGAACCCACCGTAGGGCTTGATCCTTCTGTCAGACGGGAGATGTGGGATATCATCCTCCAGATGCAGGCGGACGGCCGCTCAATCCTGCTGACGACCCATTACACCGACGAGGCGGAATACCTCTGCGGGCGGGTTGCCATAATGGAGAAGGGAAGGATAATCAGGCTTGATACCCCGGAAAAGCTCATCGATACGGCAGGGTGTTTTGCGGTGGATGTCAACAGCAGAACCATGCTCTTTCAGGACGGGCAGGAGGCGGACGAATATATCACCGCCGAAGGGCTCACAGGGCTTAAGGTGCGCAGAACAAAGCTGGATGACGTTATGGTCAACATAGGACGTGCGGTATGATTGAAAGTCTGATGGGCACCTATGCGGTTCTCTACCGTGAGATGCTCCTTTTCAAATATAAACTTATGCGGCTTGGATACGTTTTTTACAGCATTTCCACGCCGGTGCTCTATCTTCTGGCGTTCGGACTTGGCTTCGGTTCACGGGTGCAGATCCCCGACTACGGGGCGTTCCTCATCCAGGGGATAGTCTGCATGAGCTCCATGATGAACTCGTTTAACATGGTCTCTGTGTCAGTGGGTATGGGCAGGCTCCACTCGGGAGCTTTTCAGGCCGTGCTTACGTCTCCTGTGTCGGCGGCTGCCGTCATGAGGGGGCTGGTAATCTCCGGCATAGTCAGAGGGCTTTTCGCCTGCACAATGATAACTGTTGCGGGGCTTGCGGTGTTCCATGTTTTCCCTTTCAGCTGGCTTGCGCTTTTTGCCCTGATTCTGAACACTGCGTTCTTTTCATCCGCAGGGGTGATAGTCGGCACTCTGATAAAGGATATGGAGGATCACGCCGTACTCACCAACTTTCTGATGATGCCTATGGCGTTCTTCTCCGGAACTTTCTATCCGGTGGATTTCCTGCCATCGTGGCTGCAGAAGGTCATCTATTTGCTGCCTCTGAGCCACGCAAATGAGCTTATCAGAGCCGGAAGGCTGACTGCTGAGACTTTGCCTTCATTTGCCATTCTGTCGCTTCTGACCGTCACCTGCTTCACTGCAGGAGTGATCCTTCTTGACAGGTATTCTGAATAAAAAAAGCCCGGTTTAGCCGGGCTTTTCCATTTAAATAGTTGATAAAACAAACGCCCCCGGCATGACTCGAACATGCGGCCTCTGGATTAGGAATATTATGTTATGCGATAAATATCTATATCTATCAATAGGTGTGACATTACTTGAAGCAGATTTGAAACAGCCGTTAGAATAATGCGAAATCATTCAGTTTTTATCACGGTCGGATGTGTGTCAGAATTTTACTTTTGATAAACTACTAAGCATAAAAATAAAAGAGTTATTACTCCCACATTTGGTTTATATCTATTACCTAAAGGTGATTTTATTGTTAATAAATTAACTGCGCCTGCATAATATTATTTACAGCTCATAAGAGTAGGCCTTAAAAGACCTACTCTTTCAATGTGGAGGTCGCCTACGATTCAGGAGATATTGTTCCCCCGCCAAAAACTTTATATAGGCTTATGATAGACTTGGTCAGGTTCGTGTCATTATCGGCAATCATTTTTTTGGTTTGTATCATCTTATATTTTGAATTGAGAACAGAAATATAATTTGATAAACCTTTTTCAAACAGTCTAACTGATAAATCATATTCTTTGTTGTTAGAAGCAAGCATCTGTTTGAGCTGTTCTTGTCTTTTTAACTCTTCCGCGTGAGTTGTTAATGAGTTTTCTACTTCTTCATAAGCATTTAAGACTGTTTTTTCATATTGGAATAGACTGGATTTTGCTTTAGCATCTGCCGGCTCCGTATGGAGCCGGCTTTTTTGTTATATGTAGTGGTGAGATGAAAAATCAGACAAATAATGCGATATGACGTAATTTTGCTTATTGGTACTAAATGTCGTGTGCTTTTTGCGTTATTTAGTAACAATTGTAGGCGTTGAATTGTAAACATCTGATAACTAAGATGTATCATTTCAGGCATGGGTATTGCATTTAGAATTTATTATAGGAGGAAAAAATGGCTCGCTTACTTTATATTACGTGTAATTTGAAATCAAAGGAACAGTCCCGCAGTTTAAGTGTCGGTGAACGATTTAGGAAACTCTATGTGGAAAATAATCCTAATGATATTATTGAAACTATAGATGTTTATGATGAGCATATTCAGAGATATGATAAGGATGTTCTCGGGGCTATGTACAAACTTAAAAACGGCATGAGTGTCGATGACTTGACTGACATTGAAAGAACCAAAATGATAAACATATGGGCATCTGCTGAAAACTTTGCATCTGCTGATAAATATGTGTTTGTTACTCCAATGTGGAACTTAAGCTTCCCTGCTGAAATGAAGATCTACTTGGATACTATTTGTGTTGTGGGGAAGACATTTGCCTATACTAAAGAAGGTGCTGTCGGTCTCTTAAAAGGTAAAGGCAAGAAGTGTCTCAGTATACATTCTAGCGGCGGTTTTCACTACGGAAAGGAAGAGGATCATTCAGTGCCCTATCTTTATTCTCTGATGCAGTTTATGGGTGTTGAAGACTTTGAGGCGTTGATTCTTGAGGGTGTTGATGCTCAGTCAGATAAACTTGAAGAGCTTAAAAATAAAGCATTAGATAGAGCCGAAGTGCTTGCTAAGCTTTTTTGATTAAAGGTTATACACATGCCTCGGTGTTACCGAGGCATGCTGATTATGAAATGCAGAGCTTTTGCATTTTGCTTCTTAATGTTGTAGATTTTACACCAAGCAATTTAGCAGCACCATTGGGGCCAGAAATACGCCCGTTTGTTTTGTCCAGAGCTGCTTTTATGCAGTTGATATTGGCTTCGTCAAGAGTACACACTGTTGTTGGGTAATAATCAGTTGCTAACGGTTCAGTACTAGTGGGGAGACCTGTAATAATTAAATCGCCTTTTGTGTGGCAAATTAATGACTGTTCAACAATATTTGCAAGTTCTCTTATATTGCCTGGCCAAGTATATGCTTTTAATTTATTCAGTTCGCCTATTTCCAGCTTTGGTGGGGCGATATTAAATTTTTTCGATATCTTTTTTATAAAATAGTCTGTTAAAAGTGCGATGTCTTCGTGTCTCTCTTTGAGTGAAGGCAGTATAATTGGGAAAACGTTTAATCTGTAAAACAGATCTTCTCGGAAAGTACCTTCTTTAACCATTAACGCTAGATTTCTATTTGTTGCTGCGATCACTCTGACGTCAACATTAATCAAGGTGTGCCCACCAACTCTTTCAAAGTCTCCGCTTTGAAGAACTCTTAAAAGTTTAACCTGAGCTGATGGCGTCAATTCTCCAACTTCATCAAGAAAGATTGTCCCTGTATGTGCTCTTTCAAAACGACCTTTGTGTTGTTGAAGAGCGCCCGTGAAAGCACCTTTTTCATGTCCGAATAGATCGCTATCGATTAATGATTCAGGTATGGCGCCGCAGTTGACAGTTACAAATGGGTTAACTGATCTTGATGACTGCTTTTGTATAAATGAGGCAAACATATCTTTGCCCGTTCCTGTTTCTCCGAGAAGCAGTACAGGGCTAGTTGTTGATGCTACCTGTGTCGCCTTGGTTATGGCATTTCTAAGAGGGAGCGAATGACCTATTATTTCGCAACCGCATTTGACAATCAGCTCTTTCTCTAGCTTCATTTTATTTTCGTTCAGCTTTCCATATTCTTCCATAAGAGTCCAGTATCTCTGAGCATTGGACACTACTATACCAAAAGGACATGATAATAGTGAGAGTAGCTTTGCGTGGTCTTGTGTGTATCTGTCAAAGCCTTTAGCGGTGAGGTTTACATCGCATATTCTCTGATCTTCAATATCTACTCTCATTATCATATGTGAGGAGTCGCCTATATTGAACAGCTTATCAAGTTCGGCATGTACGGTGGAGCAGACAGGGTTTTTGTGAAAGTCATTAAAGAAGATAACGTTTGATTCATAAGGCCATGTTATGAAACTTTTTTGTATATCGTTAACATGAATCATATTGTCAATGCGGAGTTTGTCTTTATCTGTTGCAATAGCAACTTGTCTTAGAGAGCTTAAACCAGGCTCCCACAAAGTGATGCTGAGTGTGTCGCAAGGTATTATCCCTTGAAAATACTTAAGACATTTCATGAGTGCGTCTTCAATAATCAGCGAGCCTGTAAGTTCTTTTACAGCGTCGTGGAAAAATTGTAGGTGGTTTATGATCATATGCCCTCCCTCTTTTTGAAAATATAAACTATATAAAGTAGATGTCAATAAATGTTACGCTATATCGTATAAAGTTTATGACTAGTAATGTTAAATGATTATAATCTTTTTGGAATGCAAATTGCTTGTATTTAAGCTCAGGATAATTAGTTATGGTCCGGAGGGAACCATTTAGATTCTGACTGATTGTATGAGATATTTCGTTATTCATTTCTTGTGTATGGGCATTTGCTGTCTAGATGATGCAATGCCCAACTCTTCCGGTAAACATTCTGATTTTAGCATTTATGATATATAGTGTTTTTACAAAAAATAACACGTAAAATTACTAAATCAAGTAAATGGATGTCGGTTGTTAAATTAAATTGCTTTATTATCAGATATATAAAAATCGGCATCATTATTGCACAATAACGGTTAGGGTATTTATACTGCTAAGGAGAAGTAAAAATGAGCAATTTCTTACTTGATGGGAAGGTATCTCGCCGCAGCGTCTTGAAAGCCGCTGGTCTGACGGGAGCCGCGGTTATGGTTGCCCAGAATCCATTTGGGAGAGCATGGGCAGACGACAAATCGCCATCGTCTGGGAACTCTGGAAAAGATGAATGGCATTTCAGCCATTGCAGGATGTGCATGAGGGGAGAATGTGTCAACATGTACAGAACTGAAAATGGTGTAGTTGTTGAGATGAAAGGAGTTAAAGAGGCTCCGACTAACAAAGGTGCAATGTGCCCCAGAGGACAGTCTGTAATACAGAACCTCTACAACCCCTACAGGGTTAAAGCACCTATGAAAAGAACCAATCCTAAAAAAGGTCTTAATGAAGATCCCGGCTGGATTGAGATTTCATGGGAAGAAGCAATCAGTATTACTTCAGGTAAGCTTAAGGCTATCCATGACAAAGACCCCAGAAGACTGATGTTTAACATCGGCTTTGGGGATATGAACTATTTCAATACGTTTATATATCACTTCGCGGCATCTTTTGGTACTCCGAACCTGATTACAAGTAATGGCCCTCTCTGTACAGTGCATTTTGCTACTGACTTGGTACAGGGAGTTTTTCCCGTTGCAGTGTCAGACCTTGTTCATTGTAAATATCATATTACAATGGGACGTTCTTTGGGTATGGCGTTTGGAACGGCAAATGGTCATGCTAGAGGGCTTACAGAAGCTGTTCAGAGCGGGAAGCTCAAGCTTGTAGACATTAACCCAAGGAACACTCCTGAAGCTTCAAGAGGTGAATGGGTAGCAATCAAGCCCGGAACAGATCTTGCGTTCCTGCTCGCTATGTCAAACTCAATCATATTTGATGTAAGAAAATACGATGTTGAGTTCCTACAGTGGCGAACAAATGGACCTTACCTTATAGATGCCAATGGCAACTATTTAAGAGGCAAAAATGGCAAGCCTCAGGTTTTTGATGCTTCAGATAAGAAGGTCAAGTCTTTTGATGATAAATCGCTTAAAACACCAGACTTAAATGCAGTTGTGGATGTTGACGGCCAGAAGTTTAAAGCAAGTTTTTCTCTTCTTAAAGATCACCTGAAGCAGTACACACCCGAGTGGGCAGAAAAAATCACGACTGTTCCAGCTAAAACGATCAAAAGAATAGCCAAGGAATTTGTTGATGCTGCTAGCATTGGCTCAACAATCACTCTTGATGGAGTCACAATGCCTTTAAGACCTGCAAGTCTTGTCCTTGAAAGAGGAGCGATAAATCAGGAGGATGGTACTCCTGCAGACTTGATGTCTAAAGTAGTCAATATGCTTGTAGGTAACTTGGAGGTACCGGGCGGTGTCCTTGCGTGCTCAAGAGGCCCCTTCCTTAGCCCAGACCAAGATGGCGTAGTTCAACCCAAGTTTGAGGCAAAAGGACATGAACCGTCATATCCTCCTCAGCATCTTGACCTTACAGAATACCTGATTCATAAGCACACAGCGCCTTATCTTGCGTTTAAAGCAGCTAAAAATCCTAAGCTTTATGGGCTTGATTATGAAGTAGACGCTCTTTTCGTAGTTGGAGGAAACCCCGTGACAAGTGGGACAGAGCCTCAAGTTATAGCGGATTCAATCTCATCCATTCCTTTTGTCGCCTGCGTTGGGTACCACTATGACGAAATAGCGATGCTTTCAGATATAGTTTTTCCCTCTAATTCAATCTTAGAGAAAAAATCTGTTAACGTATATGAATCTGACTTTACCGGATTTACTCATGACACTCTCGGTCTCTGTATGAGCATGTATAGAGACGAGCTTCCTCCTGTATATAACACAAGACAGGCTCAAGAAGTCATGATGGATATCGCTGAACAGATTGGAACTCTCCCGATACTTTACAATATTATTAACCATGATGGTGTAATGCTTGGCGAGGTAACATTTTCAAAACTTCCAGATGAACTGAAACTTGATCCGTCTAAAAAGTATTCAATCAAAGATATCTGGGATAGAGGTCTCAAAGCTAAATTCGGCATGGATAAAGGTATCGATATGCTTAAAAAGCAAGGTATCTATTACTATTATGAACCGAAAAGCAGATGTTATAACTCTGCGATGTTTAAAAAAGGTGAAACAAGACACCCAATCTATTTTGAAAGATTGATCAGAAGCAGAGAAAAACTTGAGAAGCTTTTTGTTGATAATCACGTCCAGCTTCCTGAGTGGGATATGGAAAAGCATTTGAGAATCTATGAACCCATGCCTACATGGAGACCTAACAATGTCAATTCCGTTAAAAAAGGTCAGGAGTATGATCTTATCGCATACAACTACAAGATTACGTATGCTCCTTTCAAAATTGGGGCTGTTGATCAACTCCCATGGCTTAATGAGGTAGGTGAGACATTTTTTCCATTCTACAACACAATTTGTATGAATCCTCTCACTGCCAAAGCAAAAGGCTTTAAAGATGGCGACATAATAACTGTTGAATCAGCGAATGGAAAAGTACAGGGCAAGCTCAAAACGTCAGAACTCTTTCATCCTGAAACTGTTGCTATTGGTGGAAGCTTAGGAAGAATGGTTAAGTCACTTGGCAAAAAACCTGCTTCTTATGTTCACTTTAACAAACTCACAAACGGCAAACTGAATAATATTGACTCCATTGGTGGAGGGATTATCGGTTCAGTACCCGTGAAAGTATATCATTAGGAGTGAATAATGAGATACGCTATGATTTTAGACAGAAGAAAGTGCTTTGGTTGTAATGGGTGCACAGTTGCGTGCAAACAAGCTAATGCGACCCCTCCGGGCACATTTTATACAAGAGTGTTACTTGAGGAGAGTGGTAAATTTCCAAACAGTAAACAGTCATTTATGCCGATGATTTGCAACCACTGCGACAAGGCTCCTTGTGTCGCTGTTTGTCCTACAAAAGCATCAAAAAAGATGCCTGATGGTACTGTTCAGATAACTTCGTCAGAGTGCATAGGTTGTCAGCTCTGTATGGAAGCGTGTCCTTATGGCGCAAGATTCTTCAACGGAGATGAAAAGCCCACTTACTGGGAAGAAAAAGGGCAGAATGAGTTTGAGAAAGCTCGTAGTAAAGATCATGTCTACGGAACAGTAGATAAGTGCACTTTCTGTAAGTCAAGACGCGATAGAGGAATGATTCCTGCTTGTGTTGAAACTTGTCCTGCCGTTGCACGAGTATTTGGAGATCTTGATGACCCTAACAGCGAGGTTTCTAAATTATATAAAAAATATCAGCCTAAGCCTTATAAACCGGAAAAAGGTACTCATCCTAGAGTATTTTACATCGGCTGATATTGCTAAACTCTTCCTCTCCCCGGCTTTAAGGCTGGGGAGGGGGCTTTTCAGAGGTTTTATGAAAGACTTGGAAATGTATTCTAACTTGGGTAATACGAATAATTTACCGGAATGGTTAAAGTTTTATTTGGAAATCAAATCCGAAATGCTTATTTGGGCTTTTCTGAGCAAAGTTTATAATGAATGCCCGAATGAAAATTTTCTTATGAGTATTGACGATTATGAGTTTGCACAATTTATTGGGGCATTTTCGGATGAATCTCATAAAAATGATACTACCTTGTTTATTCAGAGCATGGAAAAAAGTAAGGAAAAGATTGCCGATTCAGCATTTTTAATTCAAATGCAGAAGGATTGGACAAAACTTTTCAGAGGTATTTCTCCAGAATATGGCCCTATGCCTCCTTATGAAGAGTTGTATATTGAACATTCAACTGCTTCCGCTACTCAAAAGGCACTATCGGAAAAATATCTGCTTGGTAATTATAATAAATATTCTGATGTTAAGAACAGGTTGGATTACATTGGAGTTGAGTTGGAGTTCTTATCTAAGCTTGCTTATGAGCAAATGCGTTTACTTGAAAATGACAAAGATATTGAGTTTGAGAAAATCAGAAATCTGTATTTTAAATTTCTTCAAGAACACATAGGCAGATGGGCAGATAGCTTTATTGTCGAAGCTGCTAAGCATGCATCAACTGACTTTTATCAGTCGGTACTGGTTTTTACTGGTGTGGCAATTCGTAACCTCATAATAAAAAAAATATAACTCGGAGGAAAAAATGTTACGAAAAATTGGTCTTTTAACTGTCGCTTGTATTTTTTGTTCTTTTTTCAGTGTTTTTGCACAGGACTATGCGGTTGGTACAGAAGGTCTTAAAGCTGGTTCAGTTCCTGGACCAGGTATGTATTATCTTATGTATAACAACTATTATTCTGCGGATAAGACAGTCGATAAAAATGGAGATAAAAAGGATATTGGATTTGATGTCCACAGCTTTGCCAACGTGCATAGATTTGTCTATATAACAGACAAAAAAATTCTAGGAGCTGATTACGGTTTTAATGTTATTTTACCCATTGTAAATGCAGACCTTAATATTGATGCAGCAAATATTGATACAAGCAAAACAGCTTTAGGAGATATAACTGTAGAGCCTTTTTTGCTTTCATGGCACAGAGACACATACGACATGTCTTTCGGATCCGCCATCATTCTCCCCACTGGAGAATATGACAAAACAAAGGCTTTAAATATAGGCAAAGACCATTATACTGCTCTGATTACATACGGCGCTACATATTATTTTGATGACGCAAAGTCAGTAGCGGTTTCAGGTCTTGCTAGATATGAAAAGCACTTTGAAAACAATCATTCTGATATAACTTATGGCGATGACATTGATTTTGAGTGGGGGCTCAGTAAAGACATTAACAGAGGTGTTACTGCTGGTCTTGCCGGGTATGCACACTGGCAGATTAGCGATGACAAGGGTAATGATGTAAACTATGACGCCAGTGTACATGACCACGTTTATGGTATTGGACCTGAAATCGACTTTTTTGTACCTGCTATAAAATCACTTTTTAAAGTTAAAGTATATAAAGAATTTAATGCCGCCGATACAAGCGAAGGTACTTCCTCATGGGTTACATTTGTTAAGCCATTCTAACTAGTCAAAAGGGCTGCGCTTAATGCGCAGCCTTTTATACCTTGAAGAACACGGGGTAAAATCTTTTAGAATTTTTGCTATTTGTTTTATCTAACAATTTTTGAGAAATGCCTCGAATTAAAAAATTTCCTGTGCTTAATTCGTTAATAAAATAACGGATTTGCTGGCGGTAAATAAATGATTAATCTTAAGTTTAAAACAAAAATATTGATGGCTGTTACTTGCTTATTTTTAGTATTTTCGTTATTTATTGGAATTGCTGTGTATATGAACTCTACGAATGCAATTGTTAATGCTTTGTCTGACCCAATTTCTGAATCAAATTTTATAATTTCAAAAAGTATTTCTGGTTTTTATTCTTACAATAATGATATAGCAAAAACCCTAGCTAATTCTAAAATGGTAAGTGATGCTATAAGTAAAAAGGACTTTTCCAATGTTCAGAGCTACTTGACTGAGCTAAAAAACAACACTAAAGGGATAGAAGGGTGTTATCTCGGAATTAGAAAAGATAAGCCAACTGTTGTTGCAGATAGTTTTAATGGAGCGGCAATTGGATTAAATTTATTTAAAACCAGTAGCGTTTATAACGTAAAAGCTGCCATCAAATTGCGTAATATGGTTTCAGAACCAATAATGTCGCCAATTACAAAAGACTTAACTATAGTCACAACATATCCTGTTATTATTGATAATCAATATGCGGGTGTAGTGGGTATCTCTGCATCATTTGGTGAATTTATTAAGAGTCTTATAAGTAATATAAAATTATTAGATAATGGCTACGTTGCCCTTACTATGGATGATGGAAGGGTTCTGCAGCATGAAGACCGAAGTAAGATACTTAAAGAAAATATTAAAGACTATGAATGGGGAAGAACACTTTTAAATTTAAAAGAAGGTGATTTTACAATCCAAACAGTCAATAATAAAAAGGCTGTAATATCATATAATGATGTTAATGGAACCGGGCTTAAAATAATATCATATGTCCCTTATGATGATTTTAAGAATAGGTCGCTATCAGTGTCTATACCAATAATATACATGGCTGTTATTGGCCTTATTATAGCTTTGATTGTAATGTATTTCATAGCAAATAGTATTGCTAAGCCTATATCTATCACATCTGATGCGATTAAGATGATTTCTGATGGAAATGGTGACTTGACGTGCCGATTGTCTGTCAATGCAAATGATGAAATTGGTTCTTTGGCCCATAATTTCAATAAGTATATGGACAGTCTTAAAGTTACAATATCAACTATTCGCGAAATAGCAGAGCACCTCGCATCTGCAAGCACTCAAATTGGAAATTCAACTGATGAAATCTCATTGAACACTGGTAATCAATCCCAGCAAATTTCTGACGTATCTGCTCTACTGAATGATATGCGAGAGCAATCAGATCATGTTAACAACAAATTGTCTGAGATCTTTGTAAAGACAGAAGGCGTATCAGGAAACGCTGATCAGGCGAAGGTGATGCTAAAAAATGTTGTTTCACATATGGGAGACATAAATCTACATGTTAAGAATCTTGCCGGCACTGTAAACAATTTACAGAACTCATCTCGTGAAATAACAAATATATCTTTTGTTATTAACGATATTGCTGACCAAACAAATCTTCTTGCTCTGAATGCTGCTATTGAAGCGGCGAGAGCTGGTAACGCCGGGCGCGGATTTGCAGTTGTTGCTGACGAGGTCAGAAAATTAGCAGAGCGTACACAGGATGCTATTAAAGAGATTGAGAAAATCACTTTAACTTTCAAAAATGATACAGAGAATGTGTCGGATGCAATGATTATGACAATTGATAAAGTGTCCAAAGGAGTAGATGCTATAAATAATGTTTACGAAAAGATTGAAACTGTTGCTGAAGCAATGAAAACAATTGCTTCAAATGGATCTGTAATTAAAGAGGTTCTCAAGATTCAGGCCGACAAAACAGACATCATAAACGATAAGGCAGATTGCATCTCTTCAGGTATTGAAGAGATACATGTGGCTATGCAGCAATCTGTCAAAAGTGTAGAACTCTTGCAAAGTCAAGCACATGTTCTCTATGAACATGTTGACTCATTCAAATTAAGCTAGATACTGGATTTTATAATGGGGGAGGAGGTAAGATTTGGCAACATTATGCCTAGGTGCCAAATCTGAATGGACCTCCTTATGAGACCATCAAGTGACATTGGTGGTCTCTTTTAAATATACCAAATTATTTATTCAAAACAACGTAAAATAAGATATCTATTTAATAATATGTAATCATAAAAACAACGATATTCAGGATTATGAATGCCAATAGCGTGATATACGGAAATAATCTTGAATATTTTGTAAACATCCCTTCGATATTGCCAAGTCAGCATAGAGTTTTTCCATTATTTCTGCATGCTCCATTGGTGTCCTAAGACTGGGGGGACCTCATTTAACGGAAAACTCTAGTTTAGAAATGTCAACCGGCAGGGGAAGCTTACGCTTGCTAGCGTATTGTAGTACAATATAAAATTCTTTATCGTTAATTATTGTGATACAAATTCCACTTTTGTGTCCGTTCTTTGTATAGATGTCAAAGTAATTTATCATAATCCGTTTTGTTTAGGTTTTTTTAGGGGTGTGTGATATCGATTTTGATTTTGCTCACTGCGGCTTTAAGATGATCGTTGGTAAGGTGGGCATATATCTCTGTGGTCTTGATATCGGTATGGCCGAGAAGGTCTCTAATTGTCTGTAATGAAGATCCTGACATAGCTATAAGGCTTGCAAATGTATGTCTTAAATTATGAAGTTTCATATCTGGGTATCCAGCTTTAATCATGTATTTCTTCATCTTGTGTGTGATGGTGTCGTGATGCATCTGATAGAGTTTACCGACTCTATGCGGGATTTGTTCGATGACCTCCATTAAAGAATCATTTATGGGAATCCATCTGTCTAAATGTGTTTTGCTCTTTTTGACATGGATTACTCTGTTTTTTAAATCAATATCCTGCCAAGTCAGGTTTAAAAGTTCATCACGCCTGCAACCGCTAAGGATATAGAAGAAAAATGCTGATTTAATTACAGGGCTGTCGATTATATCTGCAATTTTATTGATATCTTCTAAATTCAAGAACTGTGGTGCTTTACGATCTATTTTAAGTTGTTTGTATCCTTGTAATGTATTCTTAGGTAGAAGTTCCCACTCGTATGCTTTTCCAAATGCCGCTTTTAAGTTTCTGATATCGATATTGATGGTTGTTTTTGCAAGACCTTGCCCAAGTCTTAATTCAACGAATCTGTCTATATCTCTTTTTGTAATTTTAGAGATATCCTTGTCGCCGATAAAATCTTCAAATGCTTTCAGTGTGTATTCCATTCTCTGAAATGTGCCCAAGGTTTTTGTCGCTTTATAATTTGTAAGGCATGACTGTTTGAAAACTGAGAATTTTTCAGAATTGTGGATTTCGCTTATTTTCCCTTCGAGTAAATCTTTTTGATATTTGCGGAAGAGTATTTGAGCCTCTTTCTTGTCTTTTGTCTTGAGGCTTTTTTTATTATTCCTGTCAAAGTAGATATACCATGTGCCGATGCCGGGGTATTGCCACAATTTCATTACTGTTGTTATCCTCCTGTTCGCTTTTTCAGGTCAAGATACTTCTTGTTGGTGTCCTCTTTTAGTCCGCTGTAAAAGTCATCTATGCTGTTTTTGTCAATTACCCATTTCCCCGGAAAACCTTTTTTGCCGTCTTCCTGATAGCCGTGTATCTTTCCGGTGTTGAGTTTGTCCAGCATCCAGTTTTTAGATCTGCCGCCAGCATATTCACATGCCTCTGCCATCGAGAGCCATCTGTGTGAATATTGCTTTGCCTCAAGATGCTTTTCTATCCCATTCAGTTTTTCAAGTATCAGGTTGATGTCTGAGTCGCTCATATTCAGCTCGAATTTATAAATTTGCTGTCGAGCTGATAAGGCTTGATACTTTGGTGCTGTTTATTTCAAACTTTCTAACTCCAAGATCAGTTATAACTTCTATTTTTACAGGCTTTGCTAATTCGCTTAAGAATCTGACATAATTTTTGAGAGACTCTTTTTCGTCTATTTCATCGCTGGGATTAGGAATCGTATTAAAATAGTCCAATGAAACACCGAGGTATGCGGAGAAATTCGATAGAATTTCAATGCTTGGCATCCTGTTACCTGAGAGATAATTGGACAGTCGTGATGGTGAGAGCCCCAATGCTTTACATACGTCAATTTGTTTCATTCCTTTTTCTTTGATGAGAGTCCTCATTCTCTCTGAAGTTGTGCTCATTTCTGTTCTCCTGTTCGATGGTATTAGGTAAGTTCAAAGTAGTGGTATTGTTATTTCTTTCTTTGGTACTAAATGTAGAAAAAAAGCGGTAACTTTTTTATTTTATTTATATAGTCTTCGCCTGCCTCAAGATCGTCAAATTCAACTGGGTTTCCGTTTATAGTGCATAAATATCTAGTATTGTTGTGTGTGATAAGCAGATTGTATGTCCCTAGATTATTTTTTATGAGTACCATATTGAAAATATATTCTACAATAAGTAGCATGTCAAGACGTGATGTGTTTGCTCATGTGGATGATGTGGGATATGGATGTAAATGAATTGACAACGGAGAGAATATTTAATAATATTAACTTGTTGTTAGAAAAATTTATGGTTTGTAAAATTATGAAGATTTCTTTTGCGAAGGGGTTATCTTTTTATAATCCTGAAGGCTTTTTTCCTTTTCAGCTTGTTTTAGTAAATCTCTAATGCTGTCAGCGTCAAGATCTTTGGCTATGTCTAAAAGTTTCTGAATTTCTTTTGATTTTGGGTTCTCTTGCTCATTTGAGAGTGCTTCTTCGAGTGAGACTTCGTTGAAGAAGTACCCGACAGGGGTGTTTAGTGCGTGAGCAATGTTTTGTAGTACACTAAGGGACGGAACTCTTAAGTTGTTCTTATAATGGCTGATGCTTTTTATGCCAACGCCAATGTCGAGTGCTACGAGATCTTCGTATGTCATGCGTTTTGCATCTAATAATCTTTGTAATAGTTCCCCGAAGGATTGTTGGTGTAGTGGTTTTATCGATGATTGTCTGTTGACTTTGTCTGCGTCACCAAATAGGTAGGATATGTCTATCTCAAGGGCTTTTGCTATTTTATATATAGTGTCAGGGGTTATTCCTTTTCTTGCCCCGGTGAGGAATCTGTTAAGGTTGTGGTGCGATATCTTCGCTATGCCGGATAGTTTGGCTTGAGACATTCCTGAATTTGCGATGGCTTCTTTCAAGCGTTCTCTGATAATTTCGTCTATGTTATCTGTTTTCTCCATGTTGAATATTATCACTCTATTTTTGTTTTGTCGCTATATGCCATATGGTGTATAAATATTCTTGAATTGTTCATTTGGATGATATAATCTTGTTCAGTTGAGAAATATGAAATTTGAGCAGGTTATATTGTGCTATTAATCCGAATCCTTGAATCAAATTGATGCTTGGTTTTCTATGCCAATGACAAAATATTTGATAAACGAACCACCATTGCTTGTGCTGCCGTCTCTTGCCAAATTACTTGGTCTGAATGAAGCTATCTTCACTCAGCAGCTGCATTACTGGCTTGGTAAGTCAAAACATCAGAATGATGGGGTGAGTTGGGTTTATAACACTTATGAAAACTGGCTTGAACAGTTTCCTTTCTGGAGCCTTAGGACTCTCAAAAGAATCGTTAAATCTCTAGAAGATTCTGAAATATTGATTTCCTCTGTTGAATTCAATAAGTATTTCAATAAGACAAAATGGTACAGAATAAATTATTCAAAATTACGTGAAGTCACCGGAACTGATTTATATTCAGAGTGCGTCATTGATGAATATCCACTTATATTTCAGCCTACTCTTGCCGTAAAACTTGGTTTAAATGAAGCTATCTTTTTGCAACAGCTTCATTATTGGCTCTCATATAGTTCAAACGAGCGTGATTCAGCGTATTGGGTCGCAAATAGCTATAGTCGCTGGATGACACAATTTTCATTCTGGAATAAGAAAACTCTTCAGCGGGTTATAAGCCGACTATCTTCTGACAATATCATCATATGTACTGACAGATTCAATGAAAGCAGAATGAATAAGACCAGATGGATAACTATTGTATATGAGAGAATATCTGAAATTGCATATGGACAATCTGGCATGTCGTCAGGACAGAATGGCACTACGACTGGACAATTTGGCACTACAGTATTGAATATCAAAGAAATTGCGAATGGACAGAATGACACTTCGACTGGACACAATGACACTACGATAGGACAATCTGACATCCAATCTGGACAAGATGGCACTCTCTGTGCCCAAAATGACACCCTCCGTCAGGACAATTTGGCACTTTCTCATTATATAGACTATTCTTCAGAGACTAGACATATAGAAGACAGAGAGAAAGAGTGCCATGCAGAGCAACCTCCAATCAGCATAAGAGGTCATTACAATGATGCTTTTGATCAGTATAAAGAATTAATCAATCAGGATGCAGTAAGCAGGTTTAATGTAATTTTTGAGACGTACATCAAAGAAGGTTTGAAGCTGCATGGGCAGGGTTTTGTGGATAAGCTGTTTAGTGCAGTTAAGAGATCTGACTTTCTGTTGAGCTTTAAATCCGGCTTCCCAAAGCTGTCATGGCTCTTAAAGAACTCTTCTGCTGTTATTGCAGGAAAATACGATACTGAGGGCTTCTCTGTTTTTGAAAAAGCACAGGAATGCTCAGAAAAACATTCAGATTGTGCTGTTTTGAAAGATGGAGTTTCTCCGTTCAGATATTGCAGATACTGCAAAGCGTATGTGGCAAGGTTAAAAGAGCCAAAACAGGAAAAATCTATTGAGCAGATAATAAGTGACTGTAGGTCTGCCGGATACTGCGTTGTCAAGCGGTTAAGGCTTAAAAACTTCTTTGAATATTGTGATTCATGTGATTGGAAATCTGTTTCTGAGAAAAAGCAATCTGAAGAAATGCTGATACAGCAGGCGGCTGAGTGCTGGGAAAAATGCAAAGGCATGTGTGCCCCAAAAATAATGAAAACAGGAGCAACTGACAAATGCAGATATTGTCCCGGCAATGGCGGCGGAAAGAAAAACAAAAAAATCATAACAAAGGATACTGCTGCGTCTGAGAATATCACAATAGATGGCGTTGATTTTAATAATCCGGAATCTGTCTGGAACAAGGCATTTGAGTTAACCGTTGCAAATAAAGCGAATAAAAGAAAAATTGCCAGCTATATCGCAAAGCACCTGCCTTTTTCGGTATATTCATTTGAAGATCTTGAAACAGAAGCCCTGCTTGTGGCATATGAAACCTTGATTGTGCTTGCTGCAGAGGAGACAGTTATGACGCTTTCAGCTTTTGAAAGCAGGATGCTGATAAACCTGAAGCATCATTTTGAAGAGATACAGACAACACCGGCACTAAGAGATGTTTTGAAGACCGCAGATAAATCAGCGTGTGTATTTGATGAGATTTCAGAAATTGAAGATGAAACAGACGGAGCTGAGTTGCTTCAATTTCCTGAAGAACTGATAAGAGAAATAATCAGGATACTGCCTTTGAGGCAGGAACAGGTGCTGCATCACAGGCTGGGACTTACAAACAGAGGATTTCTTTCGTTGTCTGAAACGGCATTGCTCTTAGGCTGTACCAAAGAAAATATCCATATAGCAGAGAAAGAAGGTATAAAAACGTTGGCAAAATTTGCTAATGAAAACAATATCTCCATGGGCGATGACATGGATGTCGTTAAGCAAAAGGTTGCTATGTATATCAGCAATAATTTTAAGCCGGTTAAATTCTCAGGATATTTTGAACTCGGCGGACTCGCTATTTAAATAGAATGTGTGGTAATCAGGCAAAATAAATAGCTTGACAATGTGAATTAAATTGATTAAATCTAATCAATCATATTAATCAAATTAATGAGGTGTTGTATGGGAAAAGATAATTTTCCAGATTTGTTTAAAATGCCTGTGCCCATTAATCCACAAAGAGACAGATATGTGATTAAAGGTGGGGCAGGAGTGTGTGTGGCTGTGGTGAAAAAACCAAATGGCGATACTAATATTTACAGAACTAGAGCTGATGGGGCTCTTAAAGAAATGACTAGTTTTAATCCTGATATGCTTGACATTGATGAGCGTAGAGAACTTGAGCTTCAGTTGTATGAAGAAAGTTATACTCAAGCAGAAATTGCAGAAATGTTAGGTATCTCACAACCAACAGTTGCATATGATTTAAAAAAGATAACAAAAAAGTAATACATTATAAAAAGGGGGAGCCGAAGCTCCCCAAATTGAGACAGACACGATAAACAGTGTCCGGTCTCTTAAACGCATTAACATCTGTAGCATGATACAGAACCTAGACCCCTTCGGCCAGCCGTCTTTTCAACAGCTCATCTGTCCTTCACTTACCTCTCTGGGATGCCACTCCCATAAAGTGCCGCAGGCTCTTAACCTGGACGGTCGGACGCAGACGTGGTGTTTTCACACCGGGCTTACTACGAGTCCTCCGAGCCCTGCCTGACATTATCAGACAGGTTACTTCTCCGATTCAGACAATATACCAACAGCATTACCTGTCCCGGCATCGTGAGCTTTTACCTCACACATCCTATACAGCTCTTTAGGTGGCTCCTGTACTCAAATTTTCGGCGTTGGAGCAAATACCAACTTTGTTGCAGTTTTCGGGCTACGAAGTGTCACAGATCGCCTTACTCACACCTACACATAAAAGTTTTAAACGGAGCTTCCTCACGTCACCATAAAGCTTCGGGTCGCCCTCACGGGCTTTAAATCAGCTGCTCTAACTGTAAAGGTTTATACGGATGACCAGTCCCTTAATCCCTATACAGCCGCTGATTCCCTTGCAGGTTAACTGAGCTCTTCAGCCCATGTTCCCCTGTCCAAAAGGATGTCTGTCTTATCCAGACGCACCATTTCAATATACTGGACTTTATAAATAGCCCCATGTTGTGGAAAACTCTTACTCCGGAGCTTTCCTTATAATCCTGCTGGGATTTGTTGAGGATCCCAGCCCTCTGGAATATTTCGGAAAGCACCTACGGCGAGTTTACCACAACAGGAGTGTTGCGTTCTTATGTGAACTCAACTTACAGTCACACCCTGCTCTGGCGGAGCAGGTAGCTCCTGCAAGCTGGTTCCCAAACCGGACGTGCGGGTTTCCCTCGCATCCGGCTCTCCGGTTCATCCCTTATTCCACACTATGGCTTTTTGCTGCCGATGTTGGTCTACATCGGCCTGTGGACTTCGGGACTCACACTACAGTGTAATACGTTTAAAAAACCAGGCATCTATCTATATCATCAGCTTCAGCCAACGTTTGTTGGCTTCTGCTGTAGGCTGGGGAAAGTGCCTTTGACTGATTAATGTTTTGCGTTCGATACCGCCTCCGTATACGGCTATGCCGTAAATAAGGAGAAATTAATCTCGTCTTCTGCACTTGTTTGAATTGTTCTGCCTGTGGCAGAAAAGGTCATAGCCGGTGAATCCGGTTATGTCAAATAAGCTGTACCATGGACAGTAAAGTCCCAGACGGCATTACCCGTTAAGTTCCGTATGCATCGCCTGATGCGGTGGTGTTCCGCTGACTTCCGTGGCCGCAGTGGTGTGCTGCGGTGGTCTCCGTACTGTCTCTGATTCGCTGGTGTTGCGTGATACGTGGTGTCCGTATCTCAGGACAGCAGGTTCATACAACTTCCGCAGAATGTCTCAGGGCATTGCGGTTGATCTGCGTTTCGCAGACTGACTATGGACAATCAAGTCCGATGTATTTCATCAAATAATGATTAAATTTATTCCGTTTAAGCTGCGGTTGTCAATGCTATTGCCGTGCGTTTTTATCCACTTCTGTAATACGCATTATGTGCTTCGTATTATTACGTTCTTTTAATCTGACGGTGATAACTTCACCTTGTCCGCATTTCTTGCGTATGAATATAGAAGATACATACTATCAGGTCAGACGTGCCCAGAGAATGATTCTCATGCGGCAGTATTTCCGCAATGGCGAGCTTTATGAAATTATGAATCGCAAAGCGTTCAATAATATGGCTGATAAACTGTCGCAGAAGTATTTTCATATGGCGGGGTCTGTCATCTACAAAGAGATGACAGAACTCTACAGAGTATATCTCTGCCTTGCTCCAATCATCCAGAAGCAGAAGAATAGCTTTAAGCTGGACTGGACGAAAGGGAATACACTCAGCTGGATGAGAAGGCTTTTTAATGGCAGCAATAAGAAATGGTATTACTCTCATGAAGCAGTGATACGCAAACATGATGTCGAGTTATTTAAGTCTACATTGCGAAATCATGGGATAACTGATTCCGTCTTCATCGACTTTGCTCTGGAGAAATATCTCTGCTTCTGGAATGCAGACGGCAGAAAAGGAAGCCTTGCTAACTGCGTATTTGATCCGTTCTTTTTTGAAGCTCATGAGAGCGGATTGAGGTTTGAGAATAACCTTGTCCACACGAGTTCTTCTAGAAAAAGTGGCTACAAATATGTGTTTGATGAACCCCTTGAGATTATGTGTTATGCGATTTCTGCATCTATACGGAACGGTCGCACACATGTCGATGTGCAGCTGAGTAATGACTATGTAAAAGCTCTCAAAGAGAGACTTTTAAAAGCTACGGAAGGTAAATCCTCATATGCCCATAAGCTCGTTATCCTATCAGCTTTAGTGAATTCATTTGTTGAAGATGCCAGATATGCAAAAGACGCTATGGAGCAGGTGAAAGAGGTGCAAAAGTACTTCATTAAGCATACAAAAAAATTCGCCGCCGGTAACGCCGATTTCAGGCACACATCGGGTGCGATAATTCCACTCTGGCTTTCGAGAGTAACTAACAGATTTACCTATCAGAGAACAAATTTTTTCTGGGATATGGATCACAATACAGTTCCTGAAAAGATCTATATGATTTATTTCAGCCCATACAGAGAGCAGATATGACACAGGACAATGAAAAGAAGCCAAAGCCCATGAGATACAGAAAGGATCTCACTGCAGAGCATTTTAAAGTGCAACATGACTTCAGAAAAGGCTTAAGAAAACTGGCTGTTGAGCCGCTTTATCACGGTGATATTTTTGATTATCTGTATTTTCCAGTATGGGAAAGATACGCTCCGGGGCAGTTTCGCTTTCTGTCGCTTCAGCACAGAGCGGCGGTAATTACAGTGTTGTCGAACAAAGATGTTAAGAGAGTCTGTAATTACATTTACGCCAACAAACAGACCGTTCTGAACGTATTTTTTGGTTTGGTGGGGCTCGCTGTAGCAAAGCCAATAAGTGATGAACCTGTAATATATAAAATACGTTACGCAGAGACACCGTCTTATGCCTTTGTCTCAAGTAAAATCAAATTTCCCTTGTAAAATCGTTGCTTAACTTGTACATTAAATTGTACAAGTTGGAGGTGCTGAAGTGAAAGTCGTTAACTTTACAGAAGCAAGGAATAATCTGAAGTCTGTGCTTGATAGCGTTATAGACGATGCGGATTATACTGTCATTACTCGCAGAGATTCAAATGACACCGTTGTGATGTCGCTGGATACCTTTAACAGTATTATGGAGACTTTCCATCTGCTTAAAACTCCGGCGAATGCTGAACATCTTATGAAATCTATCAGCCAGTATAAGAATTCTCAGGTAAAGGTTGAGGACATCGTAGGTGAATAGGCTGATAGCCTGGACTGAAGCGGCATGGGAGGACTACGTTTACTGGCAGTCGCAGGATAGAAAAACAATCAAAAGAATAAATCTGCTCATAAAAGATGTTCTTCGGAGTCCATTTGAAGGAATCGGAAAGCCAGAAGCCCTGAGAGAAAATCTTTCCGGATTCTGGTCGAGAAGAATTGATGACACCAACAGACTGGTATATGCAGTCGAAGATGAAAAGATTGTCGTTATCTCCTGCCGTTACCACTATTGATCTAATACACTTTTGTTTCGCAGAATATAATCATGAAATATCGTTGCAATTAGTTGCATTATGCAATATTTTATACTCAGAGGTGGATTATGGCACACGCAATAAGAATATCTGATGAGATAGTCGATTCTGCAAAGATTTTATCAAAGGTTGAAAATCGCTCTGTTGGCGGTCAGATAGAGTATTGGGCAAAAATCGGCAAAATTGCAGAGGAAAATCCTGATTTTAATTTCAGCATGATTAAGGATCTGCTTGTTGCTCTTGAAGAGGCAAAGCATGGTGAGCTTGAGGAGTATAAGTTTGGGGAAGGGGCTTAATGCGTAAAATCCTCCAGACTCCAACCTTTGTAAAGAACAAGAAAAAACTACATAAAAATCAACTGTCAGAGCTTGATACAGCGATTAAAGCAATTTACGAGAATCCTTATATCGGAGAGCAAAAGAAAGGCGATCTGGCATCAGTCTTTGTGTATAAATGCAAAATCACAAAGCAGCTCTTTTTAATAGCATATCAGTTTGATGACTCCGAGATAATCCTTCTCTCACTTGGCAGTCACGAGAACTTTTATAAAGAACTTAAAAGATAACCCTGTAATCTAACATCAATTCTATATCCCTGATTAAACACTCTTTAATGAGTGTTTAATGCCTGTTATTTCAGTTATCAAAATCACGAACACTCATTAATCAGTTTTTTATCACGCATACATGAGTTTTTTCTGCATGTTTTATGCGTGATGAGTTTCACCCCTGAGTCATTACATATTTAGAAAATGTAAGGAGGTCGCTATGACTGGAATTGACGTAGGGTTTGGTGATGTGAAGGTTGTTTATATGGAAGCAGGAGAACTGAAATATTTTAAGATGCCGACAGCAATTAAATATGCAGGTAACAGTTCTTCAGGGATAACAGAAGAAGGTATTCGCTGCTTTCAAGGACGAGAATATCTGGTGGGTGAGCAGGCACGTTTTGGAGCCTTCAGTACACGCAGTTATGATTTCCTCAGAAGGTACACTGGGCTTTTCGTATATCACGCTCTCAAAAGTCTAGGGTTGGAAACGCAGGATGTGGGTGTGGGTTCGCCGCTTAATTGGTTTTCTAAAAAGGAAGAGTTCTTAAAAGAGCTTACTCAGACTGTTGTTGACGGAGAAAAACTTGAGATACAGCCGAAGTTGTTTCCGCAGGCTGTCGGTATTCTGATGGACTATCGAATGGATATTGATGGCAAGACAAAGGAAGACACCTCAAAAGACGGCATTGTGCTTGATATCGGTTATAACACCGTGGATGTGGTCTGTTTTGAAAAAGGTGCGGCTGTTCGTTCAGATGCAGGTACGCTGGAGAAATATGGTATCTCTCGTATTATTGTAGAACTGGCAGACATAATCTATTCAGAGTTTTCATTTCAACTCTCAGAACAGGAGACTAAAGACGTTTTTCTTGAAGGAAAGCTCAGGCTTTACGGCGATATAAAAGACCTTTCAGAAATTATCAGAAGTATCACAGAAAAATATTTCAATGAGTTACTTCATACCATAGAAAGCAGGTGGGACAGCAGACTTAAGCGTGCGGAAGTTATGCTTCTTGGCGGCGGTGGAGCAGTTATTCTGAATGGCTATATGCCTACATCATTATCAAAAATTATATCCGTGCCAAAACATCCGGAATACAGCAATGCAAGAGGCTATATGAAAGGTCTGCGAGCAGGATTGTGATAATGGTGGTGATGTATGGATGAAAGGCGAATACAGTTCACTATAAAAAATGAAGCACTCTTGAAAACATTGATGTCTCTGCCAAAGGTTCAGCGTGGGCAATTTATTGCTATGTCACTGGCGGCTTATATCCAGACTGAGGATGGACAGCATATGCTTAATCTGTTTGGTAGGCAGGCTAGTGGCGGCTCTCCCAAAATAAAATCAGAAAATGAAGTAAAAAATGTTCCCAGCGGTTCAGTGATGGGCGAGTTTGAATAACTCGCCCATTAAGGTTTTACGAATTGAAGGATATCGTTTATCCTTAGAAGTAAGGTTGTTGAATTCAATTAGGTTAAGGTTGAGAGGAAAGAATGCCAAACATCACTACAAATGAAATCAAGCAAATTTATATTCTTGCTAAAAAAGTGTATTTAGGAGAATTAAAGAAAAATACTGCTGTTGAGCAGGCTGAGTCTTTCGGCATGAGTGGAGGTTCAGCAAGTGATTTGATAACAAATTTCAAACATATGATTCATGGCGATAAATATACTCGAACAAGTAATAATGAGACGACTGAATATTTTTTAATAATGATAAAGAATGATTTCGGGTATTCAAAACTCGAGAACGCTGTAAAAGCGTTAAATGAACATATTCAGTATTATGAGAATTTAAGAAATGTAAAAATGCATGGATTAAGGAAAATCTTACAGAAATATAAGGGAGAACTATTAAATTTTGTTAACGATATAGTATACCCTGATGAAATAGATAACAGTGACAAAATCTACACAGAGGGGAGTTGTAAGCAAGTATTGATAAATAAATATGAGCGGGATCCAGACGCTAGGAAAAGATGTATTGAACGTCATGGATTTGTTTGTACAATTTGTCAGTTTAATTTTGAAGAAGTATATGGAGATGTTGGTAAAAATTTTATTCATGTACACCACATAAAACCATTGTCTGACATTAAACAGGAATACCAACTCGATCCTGAAAATGATTTAGTACCTGTATGCCCAAATTGCCATGCCATGATTCATAAAAGAAATCCTCCGTTTTCTCCTGAGGAGATAAAGGCTCAATTAAAGAAATCGTGACGTCATGCTCAGTTCCTGAAGTCATCCATATCCAGAATTTTATCACTCTTTCCGCAGCATTTTTTAAATTTAAGGCCGCTGCCGCATGGGCAGGGATCGTTTCTACCGGTTTTTACGGTAGCTCTGATAGGTGTTTTGGGAGTTGGAGCAGGTATTTTTGATATTCGGATGTCGTTGGCTATTTCTGTAATCATCAAAAGGTTCAGAACAGCCAGTTTTGCGTCTTCCTCGACAGAGGCGGTCTTTGCGTTCTTTTCTTCAAGGCTCATGAGCACACTGTTGCAGAACCCAAGCATTGTTAGGCAAAGGTCTTCATAGTTCTTCAATCGTCTATGTTCTTTCTTACCATTTTTCAACGGCATATTCTTGAATTCAGGATGGTAGTGTTGGTATATAAATTCAAATGTATGCAGTGTATCAGCCAAGAGAGCCAGAAGCCCTTTTTTCTTTCTGAGAGTTATTTCATCTTCAATCATTTTGTGAGCAAGAGCCTGCATGTGTTCAAAAAGTTCCTGCTTTTCCAGAGTCATATACATGCCTGTGACGGCATTCATATAGCTCATAATAAAATGACCTGCTTTTTGGAAATCCTCCAAAGATTCCAGCTGCCTGTTTGAGCCGAGCCTTTGAAGGTAAGCTGACATGACTTGATTAGGATTATATTCATTCGGAATAACGAGAGTCTGAATCCCCAACGTCACTATTTCATAAAGGGGAACAACGGTTTTGCCATCATCGGGAAATGAAAGTATATCGTATTTATCCGGCTTCATAACCATGCACTATCCTTAAATTGCTATTTCATTAATACATCAAAATAATAGCTAAATATTTTTAAGATTTCAATTATTGAATCTGTTTTCGTCCGTTTAACCCCTTCAGCATTATTCAGTCAGAAACGCTAAGGAGGCATATATGGTAAATAAAAAACAGCGTGTTTTCGTGTTTTTTCTTCTGATGCTCCTGTCTGTCGGAGCTTACTCAGCCACAGTTCCCACCTCAACGGGTATGCTTTACAGCATTTACGACATAGTTGTTCTTAAGGGTATCGGCGGTGCCGCCGGATACGTTGCCGGTGCTCTTGGAGTTGCAGTTGGTCTGGCAAGAATGGCATATGGTGCCCCGCCGATTCAGACGGTGGCAACACTTGTTGGTTCTGCTGCATTCATCGCAACTCCCTCAATAGTGACCTCACTTGGTGCCATCTATTGAATCTTGGGGGAGTTTTCTCCCCCGCCCAAAAAAGAGGTGGGTATGAAATCGTTTGTTCCGCAGTATTTGCATAAGCCGAATAAAGTCATGATGCTTGATATGGATGAGTTTGCTGTCTTTGCGAACGCTGTTGCTATGGGGATAATACTCAAATCGCTTATAGTTTTTATAATTGGAGTCTTTCTGTTTTTTGCTTACAGAAAGGCTAAAAATAAGTATCCCAGAGGGTTCCTGAGGCACATTCCATATATCGTAGGTCTTAAACAATTTCATAACTTTCCAAATATTTTCATCAGAAGTTTTAAGGAGTGAGCATGCGTTTTAATAAGTATGTTAATGCCACTGCGAATGTTTTTGCTCAGAATAGATTTTATAAATTTATAGTTCTTTGCCTGATTGGGCTGCTTATCAGCCAGCAGGTGATTTTGGCTGATGCTTACAAGAACAGGACGGTTGTCCTTGTCCCTCCGAACATTAAAGACAAAGTATCAGTTTCCGGAAGTTATATGGACACAAATTACCTGTCAGCAATAGGTTTTTATGTCGCCGGACTAATGTATAACTATGTCCCGTCTACTGTAGTTGCACAGTATTCAACTCTTTCTAATCTGTTCAGTTCAGAAAATTATGACGCTAATAGCAAAAAGCTCTTATCGCTTGCGGCTCAGTATAAAGAGAATGATGTTGCTTCAAATTTTCAGATTACAGGTGTCAGTATTCTCAAAGATCCAGATTTACTGGTTATAAAAGGTGAAGTCTCCCGTTTCGTGGCATCCGAGAAGATAGATTCTAAGTCTATCACCATAAACATCAGATATATCAATGATAATGGTCTTTTTAAAATTCAGACAATAGAGGAGAAGTGATGAGGAAAATACTTGTTATTCTCATGGTTATTTCAGTGGCAACTTCATATGGTGCTGTGACCGGTTTAGAGCCTGACACAACTTCAAGGCTTGATATGTCATCCATAGATGTAAACAGAATTGTTTGTCCAAATAAATCGGCTGTTACCAATTTTGTTCATAGCGAAGAAAAAGGGCTTCAGCTTCAGCCATCCGGAGAAAATCTGTTTGTCAAATTCCCGGTGATAGAGACCGAATCTGTAGGAAGAAAAGAGAAGGTTTATTACAATGGCTCTGCTGAGGTATTTTTATCATGCGGGAGTTCGGTTTATTCACTTATTCTCACTGCAAAACGAATACCTGGACAGACAGTTTATTTGTCTGACACTTCATCTGATATGAAGAAGGCTGCAGAATATACAGTCTCAAAATCATATGATGAGCTGATGCTGGATCTCATAGGTGCAATTATTCACAATACAGTTCCTAAAGGCTTCAAACTCTCAGACACTGATCTTCAAGAGACATATAAAGATATTCAGATTACCGCTGTAAAAGAGATTTCTGGAGGTGGCTTCAGAGTCAGAGAACTCGTTCTTCGTTCAGATAAGCAAGTAAGCATCATAGACACAGAACTGATTAAGCTTAAGATGTTTAAGAACGTTAAAGCGGTTGCAATAATGAGTCCAGTCTTTTCCGGAACAACCACCGCATATGTTGTTGAGGGAGTTGCCCGATGAAGCAGAAGACTCTGAAAGAAAGGTTTAACGCTTTATCGCCCAAAACCAAGAAACAGCTTGTTGTTGTGGCTTCCATGCTTTTGTTCGCTGTTATTTTTCTGCTTTTATATCGTGCTGCCAACGTAGGTAAAACTAAAAATGAGAATGCTCAGCAGCAGACGGTACAAACAACCGATTTCACTGAAAATGATAAAAATACAAGTTTGAAAGTCGGTTTTGATAAAAAACTCGATGCGATGATGAAACGCATAGACGATCTTGAAAGCGGTAAAACACAGCAATCAGAACAAAGTCAGCAGGAGGAACAGCAAAAAACCGCCGCTGAAGATGCTGCGAAGTATAATAGACCGATGCTATTTAATGTTCTGAAAGACGTTCCTATCCCTGATGAAATAAAAGATGCGTATCCTCAGTCAAAATATCAGGAAAATAATCAATATCAGTCTCAAGCTCCGGCAAAACCCACAGAAAAGGTTGTATCCAAAATAGGCTTCATGAGCATTGCTGATAAGACAAACAGCAGCTCTGATGAGCCAAAAGACATCAAAAAGAAAAAACAGAACTGGATACCTTCCAATAGTATCTTCAAAGCTACATTAGTTACCGGAGTTTATGCCCCGACTTTGGCAAAAGGCAAACAAAGTCCGTATCCTGTGGTCCTTCGTCTGAAGGATCTTTCTTTTTTTCCTAATGAGTTTCGCAAAGATTTAAGCGGTTGCTTCATCGGTGGAGAGGCATACGGTAATCTCAGTGATGAGAGGGTAAATGTCAGGCTTAATAATATCTCATGCCTTTCAGAAAATAATATTTCAGTGATTGATGTCCCTGTCTCAGGCTTTGTGCAGGGAGAGGACGGTATCATTGGGCTTGCAGGAAGAGTTGTCTCCAAACAGGGGCAGATTATGGCCGCAGCATTTGTTGCGTCATTTTTGCAGGGTATGGGAGAGGCATTCAGCTTAGCAAACCAGACCAGCACTATTTCAGGAATGACAGGAACCACAACCACAGCAATCTCAGGTGATGACATTATCAAATATGGAGCCGGATCAGGCTTTTCCGAATCATTCAAAATGCTCTCAAAATACTACACAGACATACTTAACGATACCTCGCCTGTAATAGAGGTGCTTGGCGGTCGTGAGGTTGAGGTCATAATCAATAAAGGCGTGGATATTAATCCGGAGGAATGGGAATGGACAGATATAAAATAATAGTTTTTGCCGGTTTGCTTTCTATACTTTCCGGCTGTGTTTATGACTCAAAATTTACCTGTGAAGGATATAAAAACGCTGGCAGAGCATGTAAGCCGGTTTCCAGCAATATAGAATACGCTATAGAGAAAGACGATAAAACGGATGCTACGGAGGTAGACACGGTTATCGCCGCTGAACCTGACTCTGTTGTTCAACAGGAACTTTTCGTTAAATGCGATACTGATGAACCCTGCAACTATAAACCTGCTGATACAGACCGTGTTATGGTGTCAAAAGATGCAAAAAAATATCTGGATTTCAAAAAGAATGAACAGAAACTTCTGGCAGAAGAACTCACCTCATACGGTATTAAGGTAAATTCTGATAGCACACCAGTAACATCAAAGCCAAAGATTCTTAAGGTTACTATTCTTCCATATGAGGATTCCAAAGGCAGGCTCAACATGTTGAGACGAGTATATATGATTCTACAGAAGTCTGACTGGTTACTTGGCGATTATCTCATTGTCGATGACAAACAGGTAGAAATTAAAGACGGACAGGCACAGTAATGCTCAGCTGCATAAAAGAGTTTTTTCAGGGGATACACGGCGGTCTGGAAAAGATGGATATTGACCTGACACGTCAAAAGTTTTCAGACCTTCTGCCATGGGTATCGTATGATGAGGAGACAAGACACTATTTTCTAAAAGACGGGAGTGTCGGGTGGATATGGGAATGTAATCCTGTGCTGTTTGCAGGGGACAGCATCTTTGACACGATATCCTCACTTTTGAGGTCGCAAATGCCTCATCATACGGTATTCCAGTTCATGCTTTACGCTGATTCCTATATAAATGAAATAGTTTATGCTTATAAGGATTTAAGAGATGCCGCCAAAGAGGATTTATACAAAGAAGTAACCGAAAACTATACTAACTTCCTTAATGACGGGCTTAAAGGAATGTGGCAGCTTTCCGGTACTCCGCTTAGAAATTTCAGGCTGTTCATCTCAATAAAAGTTCCGGTCAAGTCCGATGTTTCAAATATTAAGTCCTACCTTGTTGAGATCCAAAAATACTCTGATGTGATTTCAAATGTTGCGGAAGGTTTGAAGTCTCTTAATCCTAAGCCGCTGAAACCTGACATGCTCATCACTTCTATGTACAGGTTATGTAACCCTGAGCTTAACCCTGACAGATACCAGAACCATGTGGATGAAATGCCTATCTGCAAGCAGATAATTTTTGCTGATACTGAGATAGAAAGACAAAAATATTCAATCAGATTCGGCAATAAGTTTTTTGGTGTGATAACTCCTAAAAAACTCCCCAGAAACATAGACAATATGTTTGCCAATGACCTTGCAGGGTTTATTACCCGTGGGGCAACTGCAATTGAAAATGATATCAATCAGATCCAGTGTCCCTACGTGTTTACGGTAAATATTATCACTGACAGTAATCTTCGGTCAAAACTGGGTGCGAAAGCACTTCATAACTCGACTACAGCCCGTGGTGCCGCAAAAGAGGGCAACATGGACAGCATGATGGTATCAACCGGAAACCGCAGAGAAGAGAACATGTGGGTTGCGAATCAGTATGAAGAAGGAAACACATTTTTGCATATCATACCTCAGCTGATGCTCATCTGTGATTCAGAAGAGGATCTCACTGCAAAGCTCAACAGAACCAAAGCATTCTGGAATACATGCGGTGTTGAGACACAATCTGAGCTTGACTACATGCTTCATGTATTATTCGTTTCGGCACTCCCGTGCGGACTTTACTCAAAAGTTATAAATGAAATGGAGCGTAACTTCATTGTTGATACCAACGCTGCTGCTTTGTCTGCCCCTATACAAGCAGCCTTCAAAGGTGTCGGGGAACCGGTGCTGTTGTATATAGACAGGCGTGGTCAGCCAGTTACCCTCGATATATTTAACACTGGTAAGAACAAGAATTTCTATGTGACCGGTGGTACTGGTGCAGGGAAGTCATTTTTCATGAATGACTTTACCAACTCATACCGCAGTATAGATTCAAGATTCAGGATAATAACTGTTTGCGATTCATATAGAAAAACCTGCTACCTGAGTGATGGTCAGTATATCGAACATGAAGAAGAGGGAATGATTATTAACTTCTTTTCTGAAGCTGGAACCATGTTCGGAATACTGACTGAAGGTGTTGGATATGGCGATATTATGCTTGCACCCGGAAGCATCGTGGAGGTCGCAGAAATATCTGAGAGCTTTTGTAAGATAGTAGTTAAGGTCGGCGAACATGAAGAGGTACTTGTTATACCTCCTCAGCAGTTCAGAAACCTGCATTATGAGCTTGATGGCGATACTTTGAACATGCTCACCGGTATCATCGCATCTATGGCGAGTTCAAGAACCGGCGAGATGCTTGGCGAGGACGAGGTCGTAATACTTGAAACAGCAATCAGAGCCGTTTATGCGAGAAAGAACAGAGATACAAACATCGATGATCTGCTTGATTATCTGAACAGTATGAACAGCAACACAGACCTGAGAGCACAGTTTCATGTTCAGACAGCATATAAGCTGATGCTCCGTTTGGAGAAGTATTCATCAAAAGGAACATACGGAAAGTATTTTAACGGCAAAAGCACCATATCTATGAAAAAAGATATGGTTGTGGTTGACCTCACTAAAACGCCTGAGGACCTCAGAAAGGTCTTTGTTTTGGCATTCGCAAATATCATTGAGCAGGAAATCTATAAAGGGGATCGAAAGAAACAGCAGTTTGTCGTTCTTGATGAAAGCTGGCAGACATTGTCAGAAAATCCGTATGCCAAAAGATTCGTTGAGGGGCTGTACCGTAAAGCAAGGAAGTATAACGCTTCTGTGGGGATAATCACTCAGTCTTTGGATGACCTGCATGAAAAAGGAAAACTTGGGCTACTGGGCGATGTAATAACCTCTCAGAGTGACTTTTCTTTTGCTCTATACGATGAGAACTTCCGCAAAGCCAAAGATCTTGGAGTTCTCAAGGTGACTGATTTTGAGTTCATCAATCTGATTGAGAAAATACCAAAGGATGCACTTCCCAGATATTCTGAGATATTTGTCAGAACGCCGCACGGGAACACTATCGTGCGTCTTATTGTTGATGAATATAAATACTTTCTGAATACGTCTGATCCGAAAGACTATCTGTTCATCAGAGAGCAGGTGGAGAAATTCATTAATAAAGGATTCTCGAAGAAAGAGGCGATGCGTGATGCTGTCAAATATTGTGCAGAGCTTGCCAAACAGCTTGGTGGCATAGGAGCATTCAAAAAATATCTTTTACAACACAAAGGAGCCGGAGATGAAGCAGGTGTCAGACATGATAGTTAGGCTGGTTATTATAGTTGGAATCTCAGCAATTATGCTGGGTGGCTACCATACTTTTATAGTGAAGAAGTATTATGTCAGAAAATCAGAAATATATGTCGTTGATACTAACAAGATACTGCAGAAGCTGGCAGAGAGGGTCTATCAGAAGACTCTGACAACCGATGAACTGAGAAAGCGTGTGGAGGAACTCCAGACACGCATAAGCAACCATGAAGGGATTGTTTTTGAGATGGGGGCTCTTCCGGGGAAAGTCGATAACGACATACAGAATGAATTCGAGGATCTTGTTGAAAAATGAGACTGGTTATTATTTTGCTTTTATTCTCTTTTGTGACTTATGCAAAAGATCTGGGGACTGTGGGCAACACATACCCGGTTGCTGAAAAAGATTTAATGTCTGAGATAGAAGAGCGTGCAGCAAAAGTTGACTGGAAATCAATAATCAGAAGAGAAACCGAAAATGTTAGGAAGAATGCCGGTAAAGGCGGCATATCCTTGCCAAAAGCTGAGAAGAATCGCTCGTTCTACCTGAATATGACCTACGTTCTTGATCATGACATTAACACCTATAATCAAAAGGGAGAGATTACCGGAATCCTTTATCCGAAGGGCTTTGTGTATAACCCTCTTGATTATGTGAAAGTGAAAGAAACATATGTTGTCTTTAACGGTAAAAGGCAGAAGGAAATCGACTGGTTTAAAGCAAAGTACTCTCTGGCTCCGCTTGTGTATCCTTTGATAACCGAAGGCAATGCCATTGAAATAGCAAAGCATATTGGCAGGCCGGTTTATGTTTTGCGTGATGACATGAGAAAGTTATTTAAGCTGGAGCATACCGTCAGTGTGATTTATCCGGAAGGAAAACGAATGAGAGTGGACGAAATAATGGTGGCAGATGAAAAAGTTAATTCTGTTAATACTTCTCGCAGTTATAAGCATAAATGACGCATCGGCAGTTTGTGCCGGTCCACCGATTGATCCTATCACAAGAATCAGGTGGAATTGTGTCCTGCCAATAACCATTGCCGGGATCCCGTGGGGAACATCTGGCAATCCTATTGCCGATGCCATGGATAGAAACGCCGGTGTCGGAACGCAGCTGCCTGTTTGCATATGCACTGATCCGATACCGAGAATAGGCATAACTCTGGGGTATAGAGAGCCGATAAAGCTGATTGAGTCTGTGAAGGATCCTTGGTGTTTTCCGAGTCTTGGATTCGGAATGAGTCAGACTGTATGGTCTGGTGGGAGCAAAGGACCTGTGTCTGCTCCAAAGAATGATTTTGCGAATACTCACATGTGGGAATTCGTCCCGTGGACATTTATGAAGCTCTTTACGGATCTTATCTGCCTTCAAACAGATGGTGCGGGTTGGTCTCTGGCATATACTTCAGAAGTGGATATAACGTCAAGGTCAGACACTGCGGCGTTACTGTTGAATCCTGAATCGGTACTGTTTGCTAACCCTATAGCTATTATGGCCTGTGAGATACCTGATGCCATAGCTACAGTAGCGGAATACACTATCCCGCCTCTTTACTGGTGTGCAGGCAACCATGCCATATTTCCTTTGAGCAATAATCAGGTGAGTAAATCCAACTATACTGAAGCGGCAGAAGTGGATGCATCAAAAACAATATTTAAGATGCACAGAGAGCTTCAGCTTTGGGGCAGTATAGGCTCACAAGGCTTGTGCGGAATGTATCCGATGCCTATATGGAATAAGATGCAGTATCGGCTTCAGACTGCCATGCCTGTGCCTGATTGGTATTGCAGAAGGCTTGGACAGCCGTCACTGATATGGAATAGATTCCTTAATCCTCCCGGATCTCCAAATAATGACAACATGGTGTTTATCTTATGGCGAAAAAGAGATTGTTGTGCGTTCTGATTATGCTTCTGGTGTTTAAAGCCGGAGCTGATCAGATACATAAAGCCGAAAAGAGAGAGTTCTATTACGACAGAGAACGTGGCTGGTATTTCTATGAGGTAGATCCGAAAAAGGAAGAAAAGGCAGAGGATAAAAAAGAATCGGAAATTGTTCATTCAAAACCGGTGATAGACTGGAAAGCAGTGCAGACGATGCATCCGACAGATTTTAATAAGCTGATAGAGGATGTGAAAGATTACGCAATTATGTATCCGTCAGAGGCAAATGTCAGAGATTTTTATAAGCTGCAGAGCATCGCTCTCGACCGTTCCAGAGCCTTTATGGAGACTTCTATGTCCGTTGTGCAATCTGATCCAGATCTTTCAAGAGAGAGCCGCTATCCGGCTTCAAAAGTCGGTCAGGATGAATATTTCAGAGAGAAACGTGAGAGAATAGACAGAGTTCTGCGTGAAAATGCTGATAACTATGCACTGCTGTATTTTTATTCTCCCGAATGCGGGTATTGTGCTAAACAGGCTCCAATTCTTCAGAGTTTTATTGACGACACAGGCTGGACTGTTAAGCCTGTCGATATTTCAACAGACTCAAATGCTGTCGCTAGATTTAACATTCAGAGCACGCCATCATTGGTTCTGATACAAAAAGGTACGAAAGACTGGAAGCTGATTAGCTCCGGCTTGCTGCCACTGCCGGATATTAAAGAAAGAGTCTTTAGGGTTATAGGGAAATAATTACCAGATTAACTGGTATTATAGTTGCTATACACCTAAAGAGATTAATATGAGAAAGATAAATAATAAAACAGAAAATTTATTGTATGAGATAGAACAAATTTATTCAACCATAGAGTTGGTTGCGTTTTCCAAAAAGATTAATAGACTTTACAATGTGTATGATAACGATAAACACATATGGAATAATCTAAAAAATGTATTTGGTCCAGTTACTCATCAACTCTTTGATACTTACAGTGAAGAATTATTGGCGAATGAATTTATCAATACTCTTTTTATGAAATATTACAGAAATGAACGGCTATATAAGTATCTGTTAATAAATGACCTTGTAGATAAGGATAACGTGGTTGCTTTTGAAATGTCTATGCTTAATAGTAGGTTAGATTTATGTAGAATAAATGGTAGTTCTTATGCCTATGAAATTAAATCGGAATTTGATTCATTAAAAAGACTTTCAAAACAATTAGAAGATTATTCTTTATTGTTTGAATATACTTACGTTTTTGTAGCTGATAAGTTTATTGATAAAATAATTGCTGAAGTTCCTTTTTTTTGTGGTGTGTTAGTGCCAGATCTTCAATTTGAAGGAATTCGTGTAGTTAGGAAAGCAATACGAAGTAAACTTATAAATCCAATGGCTCAAATTCGACAAATACCTCTAGATGAATTAAACAAATCTTTTAAAATTAAAATTAATTCTCACGACAAAGAAGACATATTCAGGTATGTAGTGGATACATATTCAGATAAGACAATCAATTCAAGATTCAAAAGATATTTGAAGAAAAAATATCAACAAAATTGGGAAGATTTCAAGATAATTCACAAAGATGCTTTGCCTATTGATTATGGTTCATTCATTAACACATGTATAACACCAGATAAGCTTTACTTTAAGGGCTAACTTTATTCTTCACAGAATTCTTCTGAGATTGTGTAGATGTAATGTCCCATTGTAATTCCTTTCCACATCCCTTGATTCATTCCTGTTTTTTTACCGTTATATATATCAAGTATTTTTTTACATCCTGGACACTTTTTTTGATGTACTTTGTCAAACTCTAGCCAATATTCAGATTTCACAATAGCTGGTGCAATATAGTTTTTGAACTCTGATAATGCTGCGAGTCTTCCTTTAAAACCGACAAAGAAATTACTTTCTTTGGAATAAAAAACACCAGCAGGACTAATAGCTCCTCCTGATGTTGGCAGGTCTCTTGAGACACAAGCATAATCTCCAAACCCGTCAAAGCTATATGAAGTGGCATTAAATACTTCTTTTAAGCTATTATCAATTTCTTCGATTGGTTCTCCATCTTCAATATTCTTATTATAAAACTGTGCAGATCGATTTGAGTTTAATATAATACTATAAAAAGAATAAGTTTTTTTAAGTTCCTTAATACTTTTAAAGATTTTTTTGAAAGCTGGATTGGTATGGCCTTTGTCGTCAATATCTAAGAGTAAGAAATTATTATTTATATATAAACCTAGAAATGATTCACAACTGCTGTACTGTTGTGGTGACAATCTGAATGCAATTCTCTGATAATTTTGTAAAAGGGGCCTCATATAATCTTTAATATCTTTTTCACTTGGTGATTCTTTTTGATTAAATGAAATTACTGGAATAATATTTTTTATATCTGAACAGAGCTTATATTGCTCTAATACAAAGTTATTATCTCTATTTACGGAAGTTAGAAAATCTTTTACCGGATCTGCTATAGATTTTGACAGTGTTAATTTTGGAAAGTCAACAAATACATAATTGTTATGATTTTCCAACAGTTCCTTAAGTTCTTCTATATAGGTTGTTTTTGAATTACTTCTTGTTTTCTCTTGGATTATTTCAAGCATAGGGAATATATTGTTACACAACTTCACTTCAATAAGTTCCTTTAATACAGAAAGTTCTATGGTTCTGTTTTTGAGGATAGGCATATACAATTTCATTATTCAGCACCTTTTCTAGAAGCGTGAAGAGTTTTCCATTCGAGATAGCTTGTGATGCCGTCTAGCCCTGGATAAATTGTGGAAGCGTTTATTCCATATAAATTTAAAATGCGTTTAAAATCCATTTTACATTCGTTCGGAATAGTAATCTTTTCTAGGAAATATTTATCTCCACTTTTATTTTTATGTTTATCTATTATGGCACAAGTTGGGTCGTAATGTACAGTAAACATCCCTTTCTGAGCAACTATTCTCTGGTTAATATGTGGTGGATAATAGATATATACTTCATCAACTTCTAGAGGTGAGTCAACATCCTCAATATTAGAATTAAACATTGTACAATCGGTTACATATATTGCCGCATCAGCTTTAGAATGTAAATCAGAAACGGCAAAGTATGCGGCAACAAGCGGGTTGTCCGTCCAGTCAAGCAGTCTTGTTGCAAGCCCATGATGTTGTGCTATTGCCCACCATTCCCATTCACTTTGTGGGGAATAAGTTAAATGTTGTGGGGCATACTTTTTGAATTCCAACATAAGATATTCTTCATAATCAATCAGATCTTGATATATCCCTGATTTATTATAGTTAGTTGTAAACTCATGTCTACCAATTTTAGGAATAAGTCCAAAATTTTTATCAGCTACACCACGAAATCTCATGTTGTCATTATATCTTTCTACTTTTGCATGGAATTGTTTGAAGTTATTGATTGTTATTGTTTTCACAACGCCGCCATCGTAATTTTCAATAATTTAACATAGGGTGTTGATATTTTCAATATAACCTGTGCCGTGTCTTGTAATACTGATGGTTGATTATAGATGATTCGGTGCTTTCACCTTTACTTCATTTCATAACTGAGTAATTCAGTGAGGTGGAGGTATGTCCAAAATTCTGAAAACAGGATTAACTGCGGTCCTTATGACTACAGCGGTTGCGACAGCACATGCAGAGGCTAACTGGGTTGATGACTGGTTTGACGCAGCTGTTACGACTCAGCCTGGAGTATTTGAATCCCAGCAGAGAACCTATGCAACGCTAGGCAGTTTCAACGGCAGACTAAAAACCCATACTGACAGCTTATTAACAATATCCAAGCCCCATATCAATGTCGGGTGCGGCGGTATCGATATCTTCATGGGCGGGTTCAGCTTTCTTAATCCTGACTACCTTGTGGAAAAAGCTGAAAAGATGATTCGTGTAGCTCCATATGTGGCTTTTGATATGGCTCTCAATGAATTATCTACCACCGTAGCAACCATAAAAGATAGAGCAGAGAATATCATTAATGCTCTGAACAGCCTTCAGATGGACGAGTGTAAATCAGCAAAAGCTCTGGTAGTTTCTGCAAAGCAGTGGGCATCGGGCAACAGTGATGCGGCTCTGGACACAATAAGTTCCGGACTAATTCAAGGTGCTGACAGCCTCTGGAAAGAGGCTAAGCAGGGATTTACTGATGACCCCGGTGGTAAGGTTAAATCCAGTATTAATAGCAGTTCGATGAGCTCTGCAGGAAAATCGGAATTATTGAAAGAAGGCTCGCTGCTTAACAGCATCGGAGCGAAAATGGGTATAACCACTACTAGAATCGCACAGATGAGAGCTCTTATCGGTGATATAGATATCAGCTATTCAGGCGAGTACAGATTCACTCCAATCGGCAATTGTGCAGAAGCGACTTATGATGCTCTGATTGATAAAACTCCATATAAAAAAGGTGCGGGTACTTCCGCATCATGCACACAGACAGGCGGCAACACTATTCAGGAGTATGTGAACACTAATATAGACGGCATAGCTCAGAAAATAATGAATGACAAAACTTCCCCATATACCAACACTGAAAAAGATTACATAGGAAAAGCTGTAATTCCTGTCGTCTACATCCTAAACACTGCATCCAAATATGGTGAAACACAGCTTCAGGAGGCTTCAGAAGAAATCAAACCCATAGCTGCAAAGGCATATGCTTTCTATATGTTTATTGAAATGGTTAGGAACGTTACCGATGCTGCAAAAAAGTATGAAGAGTATCTTGCGACATGTACCGGCGATGAGTTTACCACTTCCCACAGAGAGGCTATTAAGACGCTTTTGGAGAGGGCAAAAGAGGTGAGGTCGGAAGCGTTTGAGCACTATCAGGCATCCATAGGAGATATGAACCATTTATATGATGTTCTGGATACCTATAAGCAGCAGCAGAATGAAATAGACAGTATAATAAACGACAGTAAATATGCAATGGGCAGAGTATTCTGATGAATTTTGAATACTATGTCTATGGTGATTTCAAATCAATGGTGATGGCTTTTAAAGGCGTTGCCGCAGCGTTCAGCATGTCCTTTTTTTCTCAGCTGTTATACATCTCAATTGTTACCAGTGTGTTCTTTGGCGTGATATATGCCGTTTCAGATATGGCGACAGGCGGCAGAACAGACATAAACTACATTCTGAAAAAGACACTGATGGCATTTGTCCTTGTGACTGCATTGACTGGCAGCACTGCAACAGTTCATGTTTATGACCCTGTCAGAAACAAATATGAAGCTGTCGGTGGGGTTCCGATAGGGCTTGCCGCTTTTGCAGGTATAAGCAACACCATGGCGAGGTCTGTTGTGGATGTTATTGAAACTGTTTTTAATCCCATCATGTCGATAAATGAGATCGGCTTTGGCGATGGTTTTGAGATGCTGACAGCATCGGCGGCAATCGGCAATGCTGCGTCATCGGCAGATCCATTGTTATCTGAGACAATCGACAAATACATGTATAACTGCCTCGATCAGGCTATAGCCTCAAGAGATATAACCATTGGCGATTTAGAGTCAAATTCAGATTTAGTTGATGCTATCAAACTCGATTACAGAGTCTTCTACACAGATGTTTATACAGATGCAAATCCCAAGGGCTCACTGATGGAATGTGCTGATGCGTGGGCGAACATCAATACAAGGGTAAAGAGTACTCTATTTACCGACAAAGTTATGAAAGACTTTTGCGATAGGGTGGGATACGACTCAACTGATGCGAGTGAGTTCAACGTCTGTAAGACCAAATTTTCAGGATTGGTTCAGAATTTTGCCACAAACGGATCGTTTGATCTGAATACGTTTGTTGCGTCATCATTCATAGCTCGAAGGTATCTACAACCTGGGCTTGACGGTGGAGTATATATGGCTGTCAGGCAGGCTGATAAACTTGCACAGGCGGCAAACTGGACAAGCACTGGCATGTCAAAATACATCCCACAGATTCAGTCAATGCTTGCGACTATTTTTATCACAATGTTCATCGTGGTTATCCTGTTTATGTTTGTCAGTCCGCTGCCTGCTATAAAGCTCTATATGGGCTTGTGGGCGTGGTTAATGCTTTGGATTATTGTTGATACGATGATGAACAGCTATGTCCAGTCTCACGCAGTGGAACAGTTCAGAATAATCAAAGAGTGCGGGATGGGCTTGGCGACTCAGTTTGATCTTGGAATGAGTTCAATAAAAATGCTTGAACAATACGGTGACGCACGGTGGGTTGGTATAGGGATTTCGAGCCTTTTTGGAACGGCTCTTTTTGGCATTCAGGGGAGTTCTGTATTCAGTAACTTTACCAACCGTATGGCTCATAACTATCAGGCTTCAGCATACACTGCGGCAAAGGACATGGCTACTCCTATGGATAGAGCCAATCACTATAATGATATGTACAGTGCGTCCACGACAGGCATGACACAGGCGAGGCTGAGTTCAGTCAGCACAACAGCCCCTGATTCATATAGAGCGGCAATGGAGAAGACCGCTGATGTTCAGCACTCAAAAAATATGATGAAAGCTTTTGGTGGGGACTGGAACACGGCAGGAGGTGCAGTAGCAGATGCTAAGTCAGTATCAAGTCTAAAAGAGATTGGTTATTCGCAGAGTATGCTTAAAGCTGCTTCAGAGGCTGGAGTCGGTATAAAAGACCTTGAAGGAGCCAAAGGGTTTAAAGACACCATGGAGAAAGCAGGACTATGGGAAGAATTCAAAAATGGTCGTGTTAACGGAGAAACAGTAAAGCAGGCTGCGAAGTTTAACCTGCTATCAGAAAAGGGGCAGTCGGATGCGGCTATGGTTATGTCGCAGGTGACTGGCAGAAGCTATGACGATGTCGTAAAGGATATGAAAACCGGTTCCGGCATGCAGGAGTATTTTAGATTTCAGAATGCCAAAACAGCCGCTAACTCAATGGGCATGGATGTGTCTGAGCTATACAAAGCAGGGAGCAACAAGTTTGCGTTGAGTCTTAATGAGGAACAGGCAAAGACTGCTGGTTTTAAATCTGGTGCCGGTGATTATCAGGTATCATTTGACAAGGACAGCAATGTTGTTTTTCAGCATGTCGATTACGGGAAATCCGCAGTTGGTAAATACAATGAGTTGATGCTGGATGATAAGAAAACAGGCAAGACATGGGCTCTGAAAGGTGCTTCTGTATCTGAAGAGGGAAACGGGTTGAAAGTATCCGGCATCGATAAAAATGGCAATAAAGTTGAGCTCTTTGGATATGGTAATGTTGAGGCTAATTCAGATGGGCGTGGAAATGGCTTTATGAGTGTTGTCAGCAGAACAGAGGATTCCAACAGAGACAGACTCAACGTTTTTGCAGACGGCAAGAAGCATTCAATAACAGGAGCAAAGCTGCATAACGAGAATGGAACATGGAGCATTACAGGGCAGGAGAAAGGGAAATCAAAGAGCTTCATTGGTACTGGTCATTTTGATGATAAAGGAGGTTTTGTATTTGATAAGACATCGCAGAATAAATCTGATGTTGATAAGTCATCGCAAGTGAATGTCTCAGACATTTATACCGGTGGTAAGAAAGTTAATACTGTCAATCAGACCCAAACAGGAAACGATGTGGCCGTTCTTGATAAATATACTTACGATTCATCAAAAAATATTGTTGATGGTGTTAAACAGGATTTCCGAGATACCTACTACACCGGTCACGATAATGTAAATTATAATGTAGATCAGGATAAGACTCGCAAAGGAAGCGATTATGATTCCGGCAATAACTACAAAAATGTATTTCAGGGTGGTCTGGATAAAAAAGAGTCTGAAAACCTTGCTCAGGCTGCATGGGCTGCGGCATATAATAAAGATTCATCATGGATAACGAGTCCTACAACTGGTAAGAGACATATAAACTGGAAGACATTTGAGAAGAATCTTGCGTCTGAAATCAGGCAGCAAACAGACGATATGAACAGAACCATCGGCGGGTTTGTAAAAAGTAGCTACAGTAGCAGCAATACTGTTTATGGAAAAATTGCAAGTGGAGTCCAAGGAACTATCAGTGCAGGAACTCCGGGAGCTGTAAAAACCTTAACTGGTGTTGGATCAGAGGTGCAAGGATATGCAAAATCAGAAATTGGATGGGAAAACAAGCAACAATCTTCTTATAGCTCGGATAAAATTTATAAAACAATTCAGAGTGACCATATTAGTGCTATAGCTTTGTCTAAAAAAGCGGACGGTTCGATAGATGAGGGCAAATTTATCAGCGGATATTCAAAGAAACTGAACGAAACAGCGACTAACTATGATATTGCCAGCAAAAAATAACCACCATTCTAATCATTGAATAGGTTTGTGCCTGACCAGCTTTTGGAAGGGTCTAGGTTGTCGTTTCTGGTGAAATCAAGTCCATTGTCATCTTGATTTCCGCTTTTGTTGGCTTTATTCATGGAAATACGGACAAGAATCACAACAGCAAGAAGCACTAAAATAAAAACTATGTGAAATGTTCCAAATCCAAACATAAAAACTCCTAGTTCAACTATAGTCCATTTTTCTGACATGGCAATCTAAATAGAAAAACCAATCCGTGAAAATAAACACAATTAAAAATACAAACGACAATATCTGACGTTTGTTTAATTTAATATTTAGCATGGATAAAGGAGGCATCTATGCTGAAGAAGACTGTATCAATCATGTTGCTGGCTCTGATGTGTGCCAGCTGTGCCAAAAGAGAACCACATACAATCATGGCGTATCAGCCAGGAGATGAGAACAGAAGCTGTGACTCTTTGCTCAGTGAAGTTTCTTATTACCACAACAAGATTAACGAAAAAAACGGCGAAGTTAACGATCGCACAGGCAAAAACGTGGCTCTTGGAGTTACTGGAGCATTTCTTATCGTACCGCTGTTTTTCATGGATCTGAGTGGTGCAGAGAAAACTGAGTTGGAGTCATACAAGATGAGGATTGAGCGTCTTCAGCTTGTGGCATTGGAGAAAAAATGTAGCTTTACACCTGTTAAGTTTGAGGAGCAAAAGAAAGAACAACCTGAGAACGCAAAGTCTTCAGAATAACCAGTCAAAGGTGCTGTTTTTTGCAAAGCAGCACCTAATTTCATGTTGTTAAAGTTATTCTTATGGTGCAAAATTCTATTGATATGAAATAGAATTATATAAGAGGTTTTTTAATTAATGGATGCAGTTAAGATTCTGGATAATAGGAATTTTGGTAAAGTTATAGATGAGCTTAAACTTCATTTAGAAGATAATGGGCAAATAAAAATTATTTCTAACAAATTGTCAATCTTTGCTTTTCAAGAGTTAAAGAGATATCTTCAAAAGATGAGTGATACCCATATTTTATTATATGATACTGCTCAGGAGTCATTTTATAGCGAGATGTGTGGAGGAATAGAAGATCGGTATTTAAGAAATAAACTTGCTACCAAAAGGGTGGCTCAAGAATTTTACGAGTGGCTTGAAAACAAATGCAAGATTCGAGAGCAGAATTCGTTAATTAATCAGAATATGTTCTTAGTAGGGAGTAGAGAGGCTTTAAATAGTTGCATAATGGGCAGTTCACCATTTTCCACAGCGGGACTTGGAGTATCTGCTTCATCAGATCATCATATGAACACTTGTTTCAGTGACAACGACAAAGTAGATTCTTTACAGAACTGGTTTGATAGTCTTTGGGATGCGAGTAATAAATCTGGAGAAATTAAGCAAAATATACTTCATTATCTGCGATTATTTTTTTCAGAGAAGTCTGCAAAAGAAATATATTTTTTAACTTTATATAACATATTTAAAGATCTAGTGTCTGATCTTGACGAAGACAAAATTATCAAAACACAGACAGGTATAAAAAGCACTCGTATATGGCAGAAGCTGTATAAGTTCCAAAGAGATGGTGTTCTTGGTGCAATATCAAAAATTGAAAGATTCAACGGTTGCATTATTGCAGATAGTGTCGGTTTGGGTAAAACATTTGAAGCTCTTGCTATCATCAAATATTATGAACTTCGCAATGATAGAGTGCTTGTCCTGTGTCCCAAAAAGCTTCGTGAAAACTGGACGTTATATACTGTTAACGATAAACGTAATATTTTTGCATCTGATAGATTTAATTATGATGTTTTAAATCATACCGACCTGACTCGTTCTCATGGCTATTCAGGTGAAATCAATCTAAACACTCTCAACTGGGGCAATTATGACTTAGTTGTGATTGATGAATCTCATAATTTCAGAAACAGTCCGACAAGAAAAGATTATAGTGTTACACGTTATTCTAAACTTATGAATGAGATAATAAAGGCCGGGGTGAAAACAAAGGTATTGATGTTGTCTGCAACGCCGGTAAATAACAGAATGAATGATTTAAAAAATCAGGTAGCATTTATTGTAGAAGGCAATGACGAAGCTCTAAAAGATAACGGTATAGGAAGTATAGAGCATACTCTTAAGATGGCTCAGACTCGTTTCAATGCATGGCTCAAACTTGAGAGTCAGGATAGAACTACGGCGACACTTCTTGAAAGACTCAATTTTGATTACTTTAAGTTATTGGATTTATTAACTATTGCACGTTCAAGAAAGCACATTGAAAAATATTATGATACTTCAGAAGTTGGAAAGTTTCCTGAAAGGTTAAAGCCTTTAAACATAAAGACTGGTATCGACATACATGAAAAATTCCCTTCACTGGATAAAATAAATCGAGACATCAGGCTGCTGAATCTCAGTGCATATGCACCATTAAAATATGTTTTGCCGCAAAAGGTTGAAGAGTACAGCAGGAAATATGACAAGGAAGTTGCTGGCGGCTCAGTTTTCAGGCAAGTTGACCGAGAGCAGAGTTTGATCCATTTGATGCGAGTTAACCTTTTCAAAAGGATGGAGAGTTCAATTCACTCTTTTTCAATGACGCTCGAAAAGCTTTTAGAAGAAGTTGAAGACCTGCTTAAAAAGATTCAAGAGCATGACGCAAATGATTCCATTGAAGAGCTGGATATAGAAGACATAGAGGTCGATGACTATGAATTTGCCCCTTTCGTTGTCGGCAAAAAGGTTAAGGTGCTGATTAAGGATATGGATCTGATTCGGTGGTCTCAGGAACTTGAAGAAGATAAAGAGATTCTGAAAAATCTCATACAACCAGCTCAGGGTATAAAGTCCCCAGAAGATGAGAAATTGCGACAAATAAAGCAGCTTATCCAAAATAAAGTCAACAATCCTATTAACGCAGGAAACAAAAAAGTTATTATTTTTACCGCTTTTGCTGATACCGCAAAGTATCTTTATGAAAACCTGTCAAAGTGGGCTTTTAAAGAGCTTGGAATATACTCTGCTCTTGTTACAGGCACAGGAGACAACAAAACAGAGATGCCGGGAATCAGAAAAGATTTAGCATCAATACTTACATCATTTTCACCAGTTTCAAAAGAAAGATCAAAAATAGATTCAAATTTGACAGATGAGATTGATCTGTTGATAGCCACAGATTGTATTTCAGAAGGACAGAACCTGCAGGATTGTGATTACCTGATAAACTATGACATACATTGGAACCCTGTAAGAATTATTCAGAGGTTCGGGCGAGTAGACAGGCTTGGTTCAAAAAACGATAGAATTCAGCTTGTAAACTTCTGGCCAAATATGGAGCTTGATGAGTATATCAATCTGGAAGCACGTGTCTCTGGACGTATGGTGCTTCTGGATATTTCTGCAACAGGTGAAGAAAACGTCATTGAGTTTTCTGACTCTGGAAAGATGAACGATCTTGAGTATAGAAGAAAACAGCTCGAAAGACTACAGGATGAGGTCGTTGATATCGAAGACATTGAAGGTGGGATATCAATTACAGATCTCACTCTGAATGATTTCCGCATGGACTTAGGCGATTATTTCAAAGAACATGAAGATTTGCTCTCAAAGATGCCTTACGGGGCTTATTCTGTTGTCGAACTATCTGCTGACAACAACGAACTATTACCAGGTGTAATTTTTTGTTTAAAAAATGAAGGCAGTCATGCGGTTTCTGATTCAACTTATGCATTATCGCCTTATTATCTTGTTTATGTATCAGATGAAGGCAGTGTAGTGCTTCAGTTTACACAGGTTAAAAAAATTCTGGATATTCTTAAGAAAACGGCTAATTCTGGCAAATCAATATCTGAAAATGCAATAGACAGGCTCAACAAAAAGACAAAGAACGGTAATGATATGAGTCATTATCAAAATCTGCTTGGCAAAGCTATTCAGGCATTGACTGGTGCAGCGGAGGAAAAGGGAGTTGAGAGTCTGTTTTCTCCCGGAGGAACTGTAATGAGCAAAAATAGCTTCAAAGGAATAGATGATTTCGAGGTTGTTAGTTTTCTGATCCTTCTTGGTAAGAAGGACTGAAAAGATGGTTGAGGTGTTAAAAACGGTATGGGATAAAATATCATTCCCAGATAGTACAATTTTGGGAAGTAGAGTCGCAAAGAAACTCTTTTTGGAGAGTGACAGTCTCACTGCGGCAGATAAAAAACTTATAAAAGATAATGTTAAGAATATCTATTGGGCATATACGCTTAAGACTTCAACTTGTACCATAATGCCATACAAAGATGATGTTAGAGAATATCTTGAAATTGCGATATTAGAAGTTGAGCTGGTCAAACCAAAAGGTTATAAAAGGATTGCAGAGATAATACACAGGATGATTCCATATCCTTTATTACTTGGGTTCAGCGATAATAATGACAACATAGCTCTGAGTTTTGCTCATAAACGCTTCAGTCAGGCAGAAAAAGGAGCTTATGTTTCGGAGCAGTTTTATACTACTGAATGGATTAAAAAATCAACTCTGATGGACTTTGAAAAAGCATTCATTGATTCATTAAGCTTGGATAAGCAAAAACTGCATAACTTTTATACGCTTTACTGCTCATGGCAGGATTGTTTTATCGGTTATGAATGTGGTAAACTCAACGGAGAATTTAAACTGGGCGACAGAAACAGTCGTTCAGAAATGTTAGATAGGACAAGAGAGATTGAACAAAAAATTGCTGAGCTGAGATCACAGATCAAAGGCGCAGATTTCAACCGGCAGGTGGAGCTCAATACAAAAATCAAGAAGTTTGAACAAGAACTTAAAAAGCTTGCTCAAAATATATAATAAATAAGTCACTTTAGGAGTTCATCATGTCTGTAACAATAAAAGGTTCGTCATTTTATTTTAATACAGGGCTACAGGAAAAATCAGTTAGTATACTTAAATTTTTTGATTGGCTTAAAAATATCGATAATATTGATCGTGACTGGCCTTATTATAAACTCGAAAAAAATCCGCCATTTACCAGAAGATTATATCTAAATGACAATGATAAACATATTGCTGGTCTGATTATTTCCTCGAAGACAAATATATTTCATCATTTTGTCAAAAAAGACGAAAATGGAAAAGTTACTATCGAAGCAAAACCTGTAGATGGAAATCCTCCTGTGGAAATTAATTTTTTCTGTGTTCGAAAAGACAGTATGAAAGGAATCTATTCTCACTATATGAGCTCTTATGCCTTTAATCTATTCTTAAGCGAACTGTGGAGTACTTATCTTGAGTTTGTAAAGCAAAAGAAAGCAGAGGCTGATCAATCTAGCACAACAGAAGACGTCAACAAACGATTTACTATTAGAGGTATAAAGAACTATGGTCCACTTTTCACTCCTGGGGAGTTTGAAGACTTAATAGGGAAGCTACAGACTATATCAGAAGTACGGGCTACGACGTATGAATTAGAAGGGGCAGACAAGGAGAATTCATCACTTTCTAATAATCTAAAATCGGTACATCAGGTTTTTAGATTAGAAGGCCAATCAGATAATGCTATTTTTAACTGGATTAAAAGCTTACGCAACAAAACAGCCCGTGGACTTAAATCGGGTAAAACAGTGTATTCTGGATCAGTAGTTGGCACTACTAATGATGACCAAGAGATTACCATAAATTTCACTGATACAATGGATGATTATCTTGGTTTTGATTATGATGATTTGGGAACATTTGACACTGAAAATCTATTGTCTCATAATTTGGTGAAAGAGATGATAAAACAGATGGATGAAAAAATAGTTTTTAAACCGGCTAACTAAAATGAATAAGACAATACAATCATTTCAAATAATTCCTCATATCAAAATTTTTGTTATTATATTTGTCATTCTCTTTATGGCAACGCCGATGGGGTTATTTGTAAACACAAAAATATCTATTGATACAATTTTCTCAGGTTTCCTTGCGCTTGTAGGTTTTCTTTTTACAGCCAGAACATTTATTACTTTTAAGCTTCATGAGGTCATTTATGGTAACCCCGCATACCAACAGCATGTAAAACAGGCACAAGAAGAAGGAGCATATAAAAAAGAACTTTATGATCCCCTAAAGACGCTTGATTCTGACCTTGCAAAAATTACATTATTTAGCCTTGTGGCTGTAGTTATTTTCTTTCTTTTTTCCTTTTTTCAAACGATGCCAAAAGGTTTTAATAATTTATATCTTTACGAAATGATTGGAGATAAGACGTTTTATCAGCAAGTTGGTTGTTTCAAAGCTATAGAAATTCAATTGATTAGTACATTTGCATTTTCGTATTTTTTTGTGACATTCTATGCAATTTTGAAAGCATTAAAATCAATTAACTCAAACATTCAAGATATTATTGACCACTGGGAGAAACAATCTAAGGCTTAAACTAAAAAATAATAAGGATGTATATTATGGATAAAATGGACGGAAAGACATTAGATATAGTGCAGGAAAATATAAATAAGCTGAAGGAAATTTTTCCGGAAGTTTTTACAGAAGGGAAGCTGGATTGTGACAAGCTGAAAGAAGAACTTGGCGATTTTATAGATGACAGAGAAGAACGTTACAGCTTTAACTGGAATGGTAAGAGACAGGCAAAGCTTATTGCACAAACCCCAAGCACGGGAACTATACGTCCATGTCCAGAAGAATCATTGGACTGGGAAAACACTAAAAACATATTCATAGAAGGAGATAACCTTGAAGTTTTGAAACTCCTTCAGAAAAGCTATTACAGAAAAGTGAAAATGATCTATATTGATCCACCATACAACACTGGAAAGGATTTTGTTTATAAGGATGACTTTAAAGATAATATCAAAAATTATAAGAAAATAACTGGTCAGGTAGATGGTGAGGGGCATAATATTTCAAACAACCCAGAAACGAATGGTCGCTATCATACTAACTGGCTAAATATGATGTACCCGCGCTTAAAACTTGCCAGAAATATGCTTCATGATGACGGAGTGATCCTTGTTTCTATTGGAGATGCAGAGCTTTCAAACTTAACGTCTATAATGAATGAAATTTTTGGTGAAGAAAATCGCGTTGCTATTTTTACTTGGAAGTCGCGTGCTAAACCAACCAATGCCGGTGATGCTAAGTTCCGGCCGCAAAAAGTAGCCGAATACATTTTAGTATATGGTAGACGCGCTGGAGATGAGTTGAAGTTTAATGTTGTTCCTGCAAAAACAAGAACATATCCGCATGAAGATGCCGACGGCAAATATAGAACAACTACAATTCTGACGTCTAATCGCGGGACATTTCGAAGGGAAACTATGCGATTTGCATCAGGTGGGTATCAGCCTGACGAGGACTTCCGATGGAAAGCTGGCAAACAAACAATAGATAACTTATTCCAAAATAATCGAATCTTGCTTAATGATGATGGTGTTCCCCAAGAAAAGAAATATGAGCACGAAGAGCAAGATCCGTTGTATCCGATTTATTGCTTTATGGAGCCTGAACTCACTGGGACGGCAGAAACAGGTAAATCAGACCTAAACGAAATTGTTGGTAATAAGCATGGCTTAGATACAGTAAAACCTGTTCTATTACTCAAATATCTGACCGCCACATTTTCAGATGAAGATGATCTCATAGTCGATTTCTTTGCAGGGTCATGTACTACAGCGCAGGCTGTTTTTGAATTAAATGCTGAACAGTCCTCAAATAGAAAGGTTCTATTAGTTCAAATTCCTGAACTTATTAACCAGGATTCCGAAGCGTTCGCTGCAGGGTTTAAATCAATTGTTGATATCGGGAAAAGGCGTCTTAATGGCGTGAGCTACAAGCTAAGAACATCTATTGAAAATTATGCTGGTGACCTTGGCTTCAAGGTATTTAAACTCGATTCAACCAATATAAAGCCGTGGGAAGTAGATTTTGATCTGACTCAGCGAGAGCTGGAAGACTATATCTCTAACATCAAAGATGACCGTAATGAGCACGACATCCTTTATGAAGTGTTACTTAAATTTGGACTTGACCTTACTCTTCCAATCACTGAGCACATGATAGATGGACAGAAAGTCTATGATATCGGTATGGGGGCACTCATGGTGTGCCTGTCTGATAATATTACTATCAATGTAGCAGAAGGCATCGTTTCACTAAAAGAACAACTCAAACCAGAGATCATGCGAGTAGTTTTAAAAGACTCAGGATTTGGCGACAAAGAGTTGGATGCCAATGTTGTAAAAGCAAATATTATCCATATCTTAAAAGATGCCGGTATTGAAGATGTGAGGAGCCTGTAACATGAAAATACAGTTTGATCCGCATCTTGATTATCAGAGGCAGGCGATAGATTCTATTGTCGATATTTTTGAAGGACAGGAGATGTGTCAGACCAACTTCACTGTTGCTCCGCTGACATATACCGCTGCAAATGTCGCCCCTGTTACTGAAAGTAATCTTGGTATCGGTAACCGCCTTAAATTGTTGGATGATGATATCCTGAGAAATGTCCGCAAAATTCAGCTGAAAAATGGACTCGCACCTTCAGAAAAGCTGGACTCATTCAACTTTACAGTTGAGATGGAAACAGGGACTGGGAAAACATATGTATATCTTCGCACAATTTTTGAGCTGAACAGCAAATATGGCTTCACAAAGTTCATTATCGTTGTTCCTTCGATAGCTGTGAAAGAAGGAGTCTATAAATCGCTTCAGATGACAGAAACTCATTTCAAAGAGCTTTATGAGAATGTTCCCTTTAATTACTTTATATATGACTCAAACCGTCTGCCTGAAGTCAGAGACTTTGCAACAAGTCCTGATATCCAAATCATGGTTATCAATATTGATGCTTTCAGAAAGAGTTTTGCAGACCCTGAGAAAGAAAATAAAGCAAATATTATCCATAGGGCACATGACCGAATGGATGGTGCAAAACCTATTGAATTTATAAAGGACACAAATCCTATTGTAATTGTTGATGAGCCACAAAGTGTAGACAGAACAGATAAGAGCAAAGAGGCTATTGCTTCTTTGAATCCTTTATGTACGCTCAGGTATTCAGCCACTCATGTTGACAAACACCATATGCTTTATAAGCTGGACTCTGTAGATGCCTATGAACAAAAGTTGGTCAAACAAATTGAAGTCGCCGGAATAGATGTTATTGACGGACACAACAAGGCGTATATCAAATTGGTGAGCGTTGATAATAAGAAGAGTCCAATTACAGCGAAAGTTGAAATAGATGCACGTAAAAAGGATGGAAGTATAGAGCGAAAGGTTGTTACCGTTCAGGAAAATTCAGACCTGCTGGAAAACAAATACAGCAATGGGCGTGATATTTATGAAGGCTACATCATTGAAACTATATACTGTAAAAAAGGTGAGGAATATATCAGCTTTACTAGCAAGCCGGATATTATCAGAATAGGACAGGCAGTTGGTGAGGTTGATCCCGATGAATATAAAAGACTTCAGATAAGAAAAACCATTGAAGAGCATTTGGACAAAGAATTAAGGCTGAAAGAGAAGCAAATAAAGGTTTTAAGTTTGTTCTTTATTGATAAAGTATCAAACTACCGTTCTTATGATGCTGACGGAAATCCGCAGAAAGGCAAGTTTGCGGTAATGTTTGAGGAAGAATTTGTCAGAGCTGTCAGAAAACCCCAATATCAAACTCTGCTAGATGGAAAAACTCCTGAAGTTGTTGCCGCAGAAGTTCATAACGGTTATTTCGCCATAGATAAGAAGAAAGATACAAAAGGCGAAGATATGTTTAAGGAATCTAAATATACAAATGATGATAAGCCTGCAACATCTGCTTTTGATGAGAGTGCGTACAATCTTATTATGAAGGATAAAGAAAAACTCTTGAGTTTCAGCTCAAAGCTGAAATTCATCTTTTCTCACTCTGCTCTTAAAGAAGGTTGGGACAATCCAAACGTATTCCAGATTTGCACTCTGAACGAAACCAACTCAGAAATCAAAAAAAGACAGGAAATAGGCAGGGGACTTCGTATCGCAGTTAACCAGGATGGTGAGAGAGTTCATGGCTTTGAGGTGAATACCCTCACTGTTATGGCAAATGAGTCTTATGAGAAGTTTGCAGAAGGGCTTCAAAACGAAATTGAGAGAGAAGAAGGTATTAAGTTTGGTGTTGTAGAGGATCATCTTTTTGCAGGCATAGCAGTGTCTATTGAAGATGAAGAAATAGAATACCTTGGCTCAGAGGCATCCAAAATGCTTTTTAAAGAGCTGAAGGAAAATGCCTATGTTGATGTTAAAGGGAAGGTTCAGGATAGCCTGAAAGCTGCACTTAAGAATGGTGATATGAAACTTTCTGCAAAATACGAACCGCAAAGAGCCCAGATCGAGAACATTCTCAAGAAAGTTGCAGGAAAACTGAATATCAACAATAGAGATGACAAAAAACACATAGTTCTTAATAAAGCAGTATTTATGAGCGAAGAGTTTAAGATTCTCTGGGATAAAATCAAGTTTAAGACGACATACAGAGTTAATTTTGACGTTGATAGGCTTGTCGAAGACTGTGTCCAAGAGATTAAAAATAACCTTAATGTTGGTAAAGCAAGATTTATCTATAGAAAAGCAGTTGCAGAAATTGACAGAGGCGGCGTTCATGTCGGAACACCACATGAAAGTGCCAGCAGTTATGAATCGACAGCGTTTGAACTACCTGATTTAATAACATATCTGCAAAATACTACTAACCTTACGAGAAAGACTATTGTTCAGATTATTGCTGAAAGTGATCGACTGGACGCATTCAAAAGAAATCCTCAAAAATACATTGAGCAGGTTGCAAACATTATTAATACTAAAATGCAGCTGATGCAGGTGAATGGAGTTAAATACCAGAAAATTGGAGATACTGAATTTTATGCTCAAGAGCTTTTTGAAAAAGATGATATGCAACTCTTTGGATATCTGCACAAGAATATGTTGAGTGTTGCAAAGTCAATTCATGAGTACGTTGTATATGATTCAGATGTTGAACTTAAGTTTGCTGAGCAATTTGAAAAAAGTGCTGATATTAAGCTTTATACAAAATTGCCTAGCTGGTTTAAAATTCCAACACCACTTGGCGGATATAACCCAGACTGGGCTGTTCTTGTTGAAGCAGATGGAAAAGAAAAACTATACTTTGTTGTTGAAACAAAAGACACCCACATGTCTGAAGAAAGAAGAGCAAAAGAAAACGCAAAGATAAACTGCGGGAAAGAACATTTCAAGGCTCTCGAAACCGATGTCGCTTTCACAGTTGCCACTTCTTATGAAGATTTCACAGGTAAATATGTATGAGTGCATTGCCTGTAATGTCAAATGGTCAAATCGAAACACTGGCAAAGTTTTTGGGAGAGTGCGGAAGTGGTAGCGAAATCACAAGACTTTTAGATGATCGTGGCATAAAAGATCAATCTGGGGAATCTACAAAATGGAAAAGGCTATATTGGGTATTTTCTGATTCTCAGAGACAGTATAAATGCTCCAATAAAATATTAGATTTTCTACAGGCATTTTTCAATCCTGCTAGATATATAGGACGCAGTGGTGAATTTGAAGAGAAAAGGGAGGCTTTGAACAGAATACTTATATTTGCAGGTTTTGAATTGGGTAAAGATGGTAAAATTAAAACCTGCGATAAAGCCTCTACTTTGGAAGAAGCAGAACGGAGAGTCCAGACAATTCGTGCAAAATTCAAAGACAGGAGCATGCATCCTGAGCTGATTAAATATTGTAATCAGGAGCTTATGCAGGAAAATTATTTTCATGCAGTTTTTGAAGCTGCAAAAGGATTAGCTCAAAGATTAAGAGTGATGTCTGGTCTTGAGCTTGATGGAGCGGCTTTGGTTGAGGCTGTATTTGCAATAGACAAGCCAATTCTTGCTTTAAATACTTTACAGACCGAAACTGAAAAATCTGAGCATAAAGGATTTGCTATGTTGTTGAAAGGGTGTTTCGCAGCGATCAGAAATCCTCTGGCTCATGAGCCAAAGATTCTGTGGTCTGGAGATGATGATGCGGCAGACTATTTAACGCTGATTTCTTTGCTACATAGGAAATTAGACAATTGCGTTAAAACTAACAATTGAAAAGTTAATACTGTTGCATTTGAAGCAATTTTATTGAATAATTATTTATATTTCTTCATCATTTCATGATGACCCGCAACACCAGCGGTCAAACCGGGACACCACCGGTCATAGTTTTTGTTGCATAGTTGATATGCAGCACATGTCACAAAATCCCCACGGGGCATACTACCCCGTTAGAGGGAGCATAGTGTGCCTACGTTCGGAAATAAATATTTCAAACGAAGGAGAACGCTATGCAAGACAAGTCAAACGATCAAACTGTTTCCAATGCAATCTATGTTAATCTTGAAAATGCTGTTGTCGATACCCTGACTTTTAAGGGTGTTGTTATCAACGGCTACACCTTTGTCACATCGGAAAAGACTGTCAGAGTCGGATTTGAGAAGTTTTCAAAAGGGATGAAGGTAGACCTTTATGCTTATCTGAGCCCTAATAAAAACTCGCTCTATCTGAACCGAGTAAATCTCGCCGGTGTTAGTGCCGAAAATCCACTGAAAGAGCTTTTTGCCGCCGACATTACTGCCATTTCCGAAAACAGTCTCAGCCTTAACGGAGAGGAATATCTTTTCTCAAAACATACCGTTATGGATATTGAACCTGAAATAGGAATGACAGTTGATGCCGTTGTCTATGTGACAACGAAAGGCAGAAAGTACATTAATAGCTTTAAACAGACAGTAACTGATAATGTTGTGCCTGCTGCTGTTGATGTAAAGACTTATGAGCATAATCTGAAAATCACAGGCTATATCGCTGCGGTAAATGCTGATAAGGCAATCCGTATCGGTTCCGAGTGGTTTAACAGAACTGATAAGTCCGTTGTGGACGATAATGTCAGATTGAAAAAAGGGGAATATGTTTCGGTGTACTATTATGCCTCTCCGAAGGGTGGCAATTACATCAACAACATGTACCCTGCTTCAAAGAAATCCGACATGAAATCGGCTTAAAGGTGTCGTATGGAAAATTATGTTATTGAAAAAAGAGCTGATGGCAGCGTTTCAATTACCGGCAAGCTGTTTTCTGATCTGGAATACATGGACTGCGATGATGGTTTTTCAACTGTTATCAGCAAAGAAAGTATTCTGAAGATATGCGAAACAGCTGAGTTTGTAACATCAAAAGGTCTCTTTGAAGCCTCTTTCTTCCATCCTGTTGAGTCAGGAAAAGTTGATGAGGACACTGGAGAGATTGATTTTGATTACGGCTACAACTGCGGTGATGCTTATGCAGAAACAAGCTGCGGATACGTGCTTGTTGGCAGGACGACTTTCCAGTTGATGCTGTCATTGAAGTATCATGCAGAGGATCTGAGAAGCGAGACCATCAGTATTTCAGAAATTATGTAAAACCCAACGCCGGGGACACTACCCCGGATAGGGTAAAAGTGTTTCCGGTAATCTATGCGGAGGCACATCATGTTTAATAATCTTTATGCCTATTATGACGGCAGACTCAAATCAGCAGAAAAGGAACAGATAGAAAAACTAGCCGGAAGGCAGCTGTTCTTTTATGAAACCAGACACGATGATGATGGCGACTGGGTCACACCTGTTACCATTGAGAAAAGTGTGTTCGTGAATTTCTGCAACACGGTAATCTTTATAAAACCGCTTCAGTTTGGTGATGCAGACTTCATTGAAATAGATGAAGAGGATTGGGACTTTGATTTTCCTCAGATTGTTGCAAGAGGGAATGAATTTGTCCTGTCTGAAAAGGATGGTGCTTATTATGAGTGAGTACACCGTCATAATCACTGAAAAATCTGTTCTGAAAGTTACCGTAGATGCTGAATCTGCTGCCGAGGCAGAGCAAAAAGTAAAAATATTGTATTCAAAAGGCTCAATCCTCATGGACGAAGGCGAATACTCTGCTGAGTTTTTCTGCCTGAGGTTAACGAGAGATGATGTCAGAGTAATTGCAGAAAGACTCAAACTGCCTGTTGATGAGCAGTCTCTAGATGAATATTTCACGGCTGTTCAGGAAAGGTATTTCTATGAGTCTGAAGCAGATCCGACGGCATCATGGGATCTGATTGTTGAATACATAATAACTACACTCTGAAAACAAGTTTTAACCCTATGAGGGGGCATATCCCCTTATGGGGAATGCTCTCTCTTAAAATATCAAATCTAAGGAGAGTATTATGAACATCGTAATCCTGAAAGGAAACATCACAAAAGAACCTGAAATACGTACACTGCCAAACGGAACTCTTGTCGCCGAAGCCTCTGTCGCTGTTACCAAGAAATACAGAGATAAAAACGGAGAGCTTAAAGAGGAGACAAGTTTCTTCGACATCAGAACATTCGGTTATAGAGCCGAGTTTGTCAAAAACTTTGTATCAAAGGGTTCTCCTGTCCTGATAGAGGGCAAGCTCAAACAGGATAAATGGGAATCAGAAGGCAAAAACCGTTACAGGGTGCTTGTTGTAGCAAACTCAATCCAGCTGCTTGCATGGAAGAAGCAGTCGGATGATATGCCGCCGCACACTCCGGAAGAAGACTCCGATGATATTCCATTCTGATATTTTATGAGAATGGAGCACAATATGGAATCAATCAAAAATGTTCTGAAAGAGTACGGCTCAGACTTATCTGAGACAGGAGAAATCCTTAACTTAAGGGGCGAACCCACAAATGTTAAGGTTGAGATGAAGAGAGGCAGGATAAGGATAACCGACACAAAAGGACGCTTGTTGGCAAGCGGCTCCGGCTTATCCTTGATAAACAAGTTTGTTGAGAATTACTGGTACTGGGAAAAGCTGAAATAAGCGATTTCTGATGCCCGTAATCAATAGTTAAAAATCCTGACAGGGGATGCATATCCCCTATCAGGGTATGCTCCTCTGCCAGCGGAGGATGCAAAATGACATATGAAGAGATAGCTGAAGAACGTATGCGAGAGATAACACGCCTTCGCTCTGTGGTGCGTGAATTGGATTCAAAAGTTGATGAGCTGAATGAACGGATAAAAATCTTTATGAACTTTGATACGGCTGTTATGGCGTTGATATCACTGTTCAGCGAGAAAGACCCTTTCAAGGCTCAGACAGAGCCTCTTGATACAGATGCTTGTGAAGAATTGATAAGAGCGTTTGCTACGATAGTTTTTGAGTCTCAAGGGGAACCGGATGAACTGCCAAACGTTAAACAGTTCAGTTATGCATGGGAAGATATTGAGATAGACGTTCATTGGTCCTTGGCTGATATAAAAATGAGGATTGATGAGGGCTATGCAGATATTGAACCCACCTTTGAAAACTGTAAAAAAGTGGCAAAGCTTATCGAGGAAGCACATGACGCAACGATAGGGATTAACTGGGATGTTATCGATAACGCAATAGAAGTAGTTTTTGAAAAATAACCCTTGAGGGGATGCAATTCCCCTCTGGGATTTGTGTCCCCCCTTTTTTAAGGAGAACACAATGCAAAGTAAAAGTTTACAGGAGCTTTCTGCTCTTATTGAAGATGGTTTAAAGAAAATAATCGCCGATGGTAAATTTGCAGAATTTCTGGCTTTCCATTCAAAGTTTCACAAGTATTCACCAATGAATTCCCTTTTGATATTCTGTGCATGCAGACACGCCACCATGGTGGCAGGGCTGAAGCAGTGGAACAAGCTGGGAAGAAGGGTGAAAAAAGGTGAAAAGGCAATAATGATATTCGCCCCTCTGATAAAGAAAGTCATAGATATAGAAGTTGATTGCGAAGCCGTAAGTGAGTCTGAAAGGCACGTGCAGCTTTTGCAGGGCTTCAGAGCAGTCTGTGTTTATGACGTGAGCCAGACAGAAGGGAAGGAGCTTCCTGAAGAGGCTGATATTTGTCACGACTTTGGCGGCGAAACGGAACTTCTGAGCAAGTTTATAAGTGTATTCGGATACAAATATGGCGTGAAACACGAGCCTCTGGAACCGGATCTTGGTGGTTTTCTGACAAGTGATAATACAATCACTCTTAACGCCAACAAGAGCGAAGAGCAACGTCTGAAAACCTTGATTCATGAGGTAGCCCACGGTGAGCTGAATCACTTTAAAGAAAAGTCAAAAAGCAGAGCCGTTAAAGAGCTTGAGGCAGAGATAACATCATTTATCGTGTCCGGACATTTTGGCGTGGATTCATCATGCTATTCATTCGGGTATCTTGCCGGATGGAGTGATGGAGACATCTCTGAGGTGAAAGAAGCTTTAACTGTTGCTTATGACATGGCAAATAGCATTATTGCTCAGTTAGAGGCGGCTATGTCGCTGCCAAAAGCGTCCTGAGGCGGTGCCGATATGGATAATATTTTTGGCGAAGTCTTGTATGCTTATTCACGTAAGCAGGCAATAGAAGACGGCATACTGGTTGATATGACCGAGTATAAGCCGGAAAATGAAAACATACCTATGCTTAAGCAGGCTGGCTTTAAATATCCTATGGCATTTACCAGAACGGCATATTTTGAGGCTGTTGGCTTGCCTGAAAATTATTCTGGGATTCAGAGCATTTCCGGAAGATTCTGGGATGTTCTCATGTGTCTGTATTTTGCTATTAAAAAGGGCACGAGCGGGTCTGAAATAGTGTTTTCAGTTACCGTAAGGCAGATTGAATCCGGCGGTGATGACGCTGATGAATCAAAAGTTATTCGATTGAAATGTGTGTTAGGTCCAGGAGATACTCCGGATCCTGTGTTTACTGTTATGCTGCCCGATGAGGATTAGCATATAGTCACCTAAAAGCCTTGCCAATTTTGGCAGGGCTTTTTTTATCTTTAGTAGAGCACGGAGAGATAAGTGGATAACAATTGAAAAAGTAACTGTGATCCACTTTTTATATTTTGAAGAATGATCTGTAAACTATGGTGTAAAATGTGGCTAATATTTCTAAATAATTCGTATGTATGGCTAGGTGCGGAATCATAAATTAACTCTTGAAAATCTATATGGCTTTAACTTAAATCATTTTGTTTCAAATATGAAACAAAAACGTTTCACGTTGTTTCAGTATTGCTTCATCATGATATTTGCTCTCAGATAATATACTCATACTGCACAGTATTCTTCCGTTTGTCGTTTGGCATCGGTTTTGATTAATGTTAATCGGCGAAACAACCTAATAAAGGAGGAATCATTATGAATTCGAGGCGATTGTTCCTCAAGAGCGGTCTGGTGCTTACTGTTGCCGTTGCGGCTTCGGCGTGTGCCAAAAAAACCGTGATAAGCAGTATGCCCGATGTGAAGTACATGATGGTTATAGACCAAAACAGATGTACGGGCTGCCAGGCTTGTTCAATAGCGTGCAAAGCAGAGAACGACACATTTCAGGATAATTTCAATACCAGAGTGTTGAAAGAGGAAATTTCTGATAAGGCAGCTGTTTTTACTCCGGTTCAATGCAACCACTGTGAAGAACCGATGTGTGTTGCTGCGTGTCCTGTTGATGCAACATTTAAACTTTCGAACGGTATCGTCGTAACCGATTGGGAGAAATGCGACGGAATAGGCGAATGTGTGGGAGCATGTCCTTATAATGCGAGATTTTTTGATGACAGGTACAAAGGCAAAGCGGGCAGCAAAGTTGACAAATGCGATTTCTGCATATCAAGATTGTCAAAAGGTCTTATGCCTGCCTGCGTTGAAACCTGCCCTTCAGGAGCAAGATTGTTCGGTAATGCGAAGATGCCTTCAGGTGAATTTGCCAAATATCTTGAAAAAGATAAACTGATTTCCCGATTCCCTGAATTGCGCATAGAAACAAGCCTTAAATATAAGAAAAGCAGAAAGAACTGAGGGGGTAAACATGAGCGGAAAAGATAAAGAACTTAAAATGTCCAGACGTTCTTTTGTAAAGAACGCAGCGGCAATGGCAGCGGGAGCAGCGGGTGCGGCTGTCGTCGGTTTTTCTTCCCCAGAAGCAGAAGCTTCTGAGAAATTCACAAGCCCGCGTGATGTACAGGACATTGCAGAAACGCTTAAAGATAAAAACGTAAAAGTTGTTCATTCCGTTTGTCTGGGATGCAATGCAAGATGCGGTACCCGAGTCCTTACCAAAGACGGTAGGCTGATAGGTAATTATGGAAACCCATACCATCCTTATAATACGAGGTTTGCGCCCATCGCCTATGATATGCCGGTTAAAGAGTCGCTTTTACACAGCGGCAGTGTCTGCGGAAAATCCAAAGAATCAAGGAACTATGCATATAACCCTTACAGGCTTATAAAACCTTTGAAAAGATCCGGTCCTAGAGGCTCCGGCAAGTTTGAACCCATTGAGTGGGAGCAAATGATAAAAGAGATAGCTGAAGGCGGAGCTCTTTTTGAACACATCGGTGAGAAGCGTATGATTGAAGGTGTTAAAGCCCTTAATTCTGATAAGCTGATAGATGCGGGTGCTCCTGAGCTTGGAACAGTCAGAAACGGGTTCATATTTATCGGCGGACGTGACCAGAATGCCAGAAAAGAGTTTTCAGACAGATTTGTGAAAGGCGCGCTTGGTTCGTGCAACCGTATCGGTCATACAGATATCTGCGGCATAGGTTTCAGAATGGGCAACTGGATTATGAGCAACAAGAAAGAAGTGGAGTTCAAGGCGGATCCAGTTAATTCTGAATTTATTGCGGTTTTCGGCGCAAATATATATGAGGCTCTTCAGCCCGGGATAAACACTTACGGTGCGACGGTCGCAAACAGGAATTCAAAAGGTGAAGTACGTTTTATAATTGTAGACCCCAGAGCAACCAATGCGTCAGTTCATTCGGAAGACTGGATTGCGGTTCAGCCCACCAGAGACGGTGCATTAGCTATGGGGATGCTCAGATGGATAATTGATAATAACAGATACAACGGGGCGTTTCTTGCTGCCCCGAATACCGAAGCAGCCTCAAAGGCGGGTTTTGCCTGTTTTACAAATGCTTCCTATCTTGTTATTACCGATCCGGCGCATAAAAATTACAGAAAATTTCTCAGAGTTGCCGATATCAATGCAAATGCAGATGAAAAAGAGAGTAAAGACCCTGTTGTGGCAGATTCCGCCGGTATGTTCGCTTCAGCATTAAAAACAGAAAAAGCAAATCTGCTGTTTTCAGGCACCGTTAAAGATTCTTCAGGAAAATCAGTTTCCGTAAAATCGGCATTCGTTCTCATGAGAGAGGGTGTTTTTAAATTTACAGTTGATGAGTATGCTGAAAAAGCCGGAGTAAAAACTGCGGATATAGTTAAGCTGGCGGACAGATTTACTTCCAACGGTACAAAATCAGCAGTAACACAGTATCACGGTGCCGGAAACTATATCGGCGGAACGTATGCCGCTTATGCAGTGGCAGTTCTTAATGCGCTGGTAGGCAGTGTGGACAGGAAAGGCGGTTATATGAAAGCTGGCGGCGGTGCCGGAAAATGGAATACCGGAATATATGATCTTGCATTATTTGAAGGAGCAAGAAAACCTTCCGGACCGGTTATCTCGCGTGAGAAATTTGCTTACGAAAAAACTACGGAATTCAAAAAGAACGGATATCCTGCAAAAAGACCATGGTTTCCCATGTCGGTTGGCGGTCTCTGTGTTGAAGCAATGAGCGGTATAGACCAGAAGTATCCTTACCCGTGCAAGATACTGATGACCTACTTCTTCAATCCGGTATATTCAATACCCGGCGGGTACAGATACAAAGAGACACTGAGTGACACTGAAAAAGTACCGCTTCACGTTTCCATAGATATAACCGTGAACGAGTCTAATATTTTTGCCGATTACATAGTTCCCGATGTGGTATATTCCGAGGGACATTACGGATTCCTTACTCCTCATGCTCCGGCTTCAAGATTCACGGGAATAAGAACTCCTGCGGTTGAGCCGGTTACAGGCAAAACAAAAGACGGAAGACATTTTTCCGAAGAAACATTTCTTATTGACCTTGCCATTGCCTCCGGTCTGCCGGGATTCGGCGAAAATGCCATAAAAGATAAAAACGGAAATATGTTCCCGCTGAAAAAAGCTGAGGACTTTTATCTTAGGGCGATATCAAACCTTGCCGACAGCGCAAAAGTGCCTGAAGCATCGGATGAAGAGACGGCTTTTGTCGAAAAGAACTATCCCGTTGCCGGATTTAAAAACATGCTTAGTGCATCCGAGTGGAAAAAAGTGTGCTATGCACTTGCCCGCGGCGGTGTATTCAACACGTCTTACAATGATGTTTTCACTGGCGAGAATCACAAATTTGGAATTAAAGAGATCCTGCTTTACAGTGAGGAACTGGCGTTAACGAAAAACTCCATCACCGGAGAAAACTTCAGCGGGACTCTGAAATATGTGCAGCCGGTTACGCCGAAAGGAAGGAATATCGATGAAATCGATAAGGAATACCCGTTCAGCGTTATAACATACAAAATGAACGTTCATGCTCAGTCCAGAACTCACTTCCACAAATGGTCTATGGAACTGTTTCCGGAAAACTATATTGAAATGAACGACAAAGATGCCGCTACACTGGGAATAAGGGATATGGATTCTGTCCGGCTGATTTCAGCAAGCAATAAAGACGGAATTACCGGAAAAGTTAAAGTTACAAAACTGGTTCGTAAAGGCTGTCTTGGAATTTCCAACCACTACGGGCATACACAGATGGGAGCCTCCGATCTGCCCATTTCAAAAGCCCGGGAAGTGTTTTACGGCGGTAAAGCTGTTGCGGAAAAAGACAGGCTGATAGGGAACAAAAAACTCGGTTCAGGGCTGCAGTTCAATAATGTCGCACGACTGGACGAGGACTTCGGAAATACCCCCATGGTTGATGTAGTGGGGGGGACTCCGGACTTCAGCAGCACCCGTGTTAAAGTGATTCGTCTCTGACCTTAACAACCTCAGGGGAGGGGACATCTGCCGGTGCGGTTAATCCGCACCGGCATTCTGAATTATGTGATTCCTTTAAATAAACTCATGCCTTATATTATATCCGAGGTGGAATATGGACAATACAGACCCCTTTGACAGCTTCCACGCTGAATATGATATTTGGTTTGATGAAAATACGGAAGTTTTTCTTGCGGAACTTGATCTTCTTAAAAATGTGTGCGCCTCTGAAACCCCGAAACTCGAAATAGGGGTCGGTACCGGCAGATTTGCATTACCGCTTGGAATTGAATATGGTCTTGAGCCGTCATCCAATATGGCACAATACGCATTGAGAAGGGGAATCTGCACTGTGAGGGGATACGCCGGGGACATACCTTTTGCTGACGGCAGTTTCGGTGCAGTATATATGATAACTGTGCTGTGCTTTATTGAAAATCCTATGAAAGCTCTTGAAGAGGTCAGACGTGTTTTGAGTGAAAGAGGTTGTCTTATCATTGGATTTGTGGACAAGGATTCCGGACTCGGGCAAAAATATCTGGCAAAGAAAGAAAAAAGCCGTTTTTACAGAAATGCGCATTTTTATTCTGCCGATGAGGTTATAGAGATGCTGGGCAAATTCGGATTTACAGGAATATCCATATCCGGAATTTCAGATGAGGCATTCGGTAGCGGATATTATTTTACTGTGATAAAGGCAGAAAAATGAAATCATTATACAGGATATTTCTGATTGCTTTTGCTGTGATGTTTTGCTCCGGTATATCATGGAGTGCGTCCGGATCTGCGGTTGTTAAACCGACAGTATATTTCAGTGCTATTACTTTGTATCATCCAATTGTCATGTACCAGAAATATCAGCCTATGATGGATTATCTGACCAGAAATACTTCATATAAATTTGAACTGAAACTGAATAAGGACTACAGAAAAGTCATAGAATATCTTGCAAACAAAGAGGTTAATCTGGTTCTGCTTGGAGGAACCACATATGTTAAAGCGAGAGAAACTACACCTGTAATTCCGATACTGAAACCAAAAAATTCAAAAGGGGAAGTGTTTTACAGGAGTACTATAGTTGTAAGGAAGAATTCTCCGATAAATTCCATCGACCAGTTATGCTGTAAAAGCATCGTATTTCCTTCGGAGCTTTCCACATCAGGCTTTCTTGTTCCCGTATACAACCTCATGAAGAAACATATTTATCTTAACGAACTTCGTAGCTACAAGAACCTCAGATACCATGATTCTGTGGCAAGAGAGGTTCAGAAGGGCAATTATGATGCGGGTGCGCTTATAGACGCCGTTGCCTATCAATACAGCCACGAGGGTCTGAAAGTAATATGGCGTTCGGAGCCTATTCCGGGACTTCCCATTGTTGTCAGAGAGGATGCGGATCCTAAATTTATCAATGAAGTTAAGGCTGCTCTGCTGAAACTTGACTACAGCAAACCGGCGGACAGAAAAATAATGAGTACATGGGATGAAGAGCTTAAATTCGGTTTTGCCGAAGCAAAAGATTCTGACTATAACACGATCAGAGGTATGATAAAAGAGATGGAACAGAATGGTATTATCCTTCATTAACAAGCTCAAATACTTTTTGTTCAGATGGCCTGTGACTCTGGAAGGAAAATTTACCATTACCGCTGTGAGTTGCATAATCCTTACCATTGCGGTTGCTAGCTGGTGGATATTTGACCGTGAGGAGAAATTATACATAGCCAACGCATATCAGCAGGCAAACGTTTTAACTGAAACCAGCAGACTGACCCTTACAAACATTATGGTATATAACGAACTTAAAATAATGGACAATCAGGATATGATCGATTATTTCGATTATTATATTCTGAATCTGTCAGAAAAGGATCCCCGCATAAAATGTATCGCAATTCTGGATACGCACGGAAAGGTTATCACACATAAAGATATAAATTCGCTGAACAAACGCTATCATGATAGGGAATTTATATCTGCAATGAAAGAGAATAAGCCCGTAATCAGAACATCGGATAAAAATGATAAGATTCTTGTGATTACAGCTCCGCTGAACGTCAGCACAAAGCAGTGGGGAGCTATAAGAATTTCGCTTTCGCTGGAGGAGATGCATCAGAGAATTGATGTGCTGAAACAGGAAATCATAGTTCTTGCTGTTCTGCTGGTTCTTTTCGCTATGATAATAGTGAAAGCGTTTGCAAAGCATTTGTCAAAACCTATCATAAAACTTTCAGGAACCATGAACAGAATAAAGAATCATGAGGACATGAACATTACTGTTGCAAAAGGAAGACGTGATGAAATAGGAGAGCTTGAACACAGTTTTTACTGGCTTATCCGGAGGCTTAAAGAACTTGACGAGGAGAAGGAAAGAACATTTGAACAGTTTATTCAGAATGAAAAACTGGTGTCGCTGGGGTATCTGTCCGCCGGTGTTGCTCACGAAATTAACAATCCTCTTGGCGGTGTAATGCTATGCTTTAACAGGCTCCAGAAATATACCGCTGTAAATACAGAGACAGAACAGCTGGTTTTCGGCATTGACGACAGTTTGAAAAAAATGAAGCATATAGTCGAGCAGTTGCTGGATTTTTCGCGTTCTGCAAAAGCTGAAAAGAAATATGCCGATGTGAACGCACTGATTGAAAATTTGCTCGTATTGGTAGGCTATGAAGCCCAAAGACGTAATGTAAAAATAACCTGTGAATTTGATCCGGATCTTGGCAGGATAGAACTGAGTGAAAATAAAATATCACAGGTTATTATGAATATTGCGATAAACGCCTTTCAGTCCATGCCTGAAGGAGGAACGTTTAATATTAAAACCAGAAAACTGGATGGGAAGTGCCGCATATCTCTTAAAGATACCGGAAGCGGGATCAGCGATGACATACTGCCGTATATTTTCGATCCTTTCTTTTCCACAAAGAATGGTCAGGGAACCGGGCTCGGGCTTTCTGTCAGCAAGGGAATTATCGACCAGCACGGCGGCAGCATAGAGGTTAAAACTGAGGCGGGAAAGGGGTGTGAGTTTATAATCACCCTGCCTCTTGACTGCAAAAACGGGGATACAGATGAATAGAATTCTGATAATAGAAGACGAACTTTCCATGAGGCTGGGGCTTCGGTTTACCCTTGAGGATGCAGGCTATGATGTATGTGTTGCCGAAACCGGCGAACAGGGCATGGATATTATCAGCAGGGAAGTCTTTGACGTTATCGTCACCGATTTCCGCCTGCCGGGGTATAACGGTATCGAGATACTGGAAAAAGTTAAGGAAATCAGCCCGTCAACCTGTGTAATCGTGATTACGGCATTTGCCGAGATAGAAAATGCCGTGAAAGCAATAAAGCTGGGAGCTTTTGATTATATTCAGAAACCGCTTGATCCGTCCAAACTTATAGAAATGATAGACAGGTTTCTGAGCGGTACGCACAAGTCGAACAAGAGTACCTGCTGCGATGCCGGAAAACAGCCGTCTTCCGGCAACTTCGGTATTTTAGGACAAAGCAGGGCTGTCGGCAGAATTTTTGATTTTATATCAGCTTCTGCGAAATCTGATTCATCCGTGATGATTTTTGGTGAAAGCGGCACTGGTAAAGAACTTGTTGCAAATGCAATCCACCTTATGAGTAAAAGGTGCGACAGCAATATAATCAAAATAAACAGTGCTTCTATTCCTGAAGAACTGCTTGAGGCAGAACTGTGCGGTTATGAAAAAGGTGCTTTCACAGGAGCTTTTCAACAGAAAAAAGGAAAGCTGGAATTGGCGCATGAAGGTACGTTTTTCTTTGACGAAATAGGAGATATGCCTTTCAACATGCAGACGAAGCTGCTGAGGATAATTGAAAATAAATCCTTTGAACGTCTTGGCGGCAACAAGGAAATTTATATTGATACAAGGTTTGTCTTTGCTACGAGAATGAATATTTCAGAGCTTATCTCTGCCGGACGTTTTCGCGAGGATCTTTTTTATCGGATAAACGTGCTGACGATATCACTTCCTCCGCTCAGAGACAGGCGGGAGGATATCCTCACAATTGCTGAACATTACGCTACAGAGTTCAGCAAAAAACTCGGAAAATCCGTTCCGGATTTTTCAGAGGAATTTAAAGAGTTTCTGTCCGGCTACGATTTTCCGGGCAATATCCGTGAACTGAAGCACCTGATGGAGAATATCATCACTTTTTGTGATGGTGGCACTGTTTTTGTCAGAAATATTCCCTCTGACATTTTAAACAGGCATGACAGGACAGTCGATACGGTTGGGAACAGCCAGCTTGATTACAATATCAAAGAGATAGAGAAATCAACCATCCTTGACGCTCTTAACAGATTTTTATGGCGTAAAAGTGAGGCTGCTAAATATCTCGGAATCAGCCGGGCAACTCTCTGGAGAAAAATGAAGGAGCTGGGTATAGAAAGAGCATAGATTCAGTATCTTCAATTCCTCTCATGTTGCATTACAGCAACATTTCGGTTTCATCATGTTTCAGTTTGTAACAATTCCTTTTTATCGATAACGGTTGCTTCTTGTATTTTCTTTTATTACCAATGTGCTGGCACTTATGAATTGTGTGGCATTTATGTTGCTTTGAATAAAGCAGAGCTTGTCTCGTAAGAATTTATTCAGGAGGACTTTATGAGTCACAGAAGTGAAAAGTCACAGTGGATCAGTCTGATGGTCTTATTTGTGATGGTTTCAGTATTTCTCGGCATGTCCGGTTCTTTCAGCTCTGCTCATGCCGATGCCAGAAAACCATCTAAAAAGATCGGTCTGACAAAGGCGGACAAAGACTGTATCGAATGCCACGGGGAAAACAATCCCGGCATGGTGAGGCAGTGGAAAAACAGTATGCACAGCAAAGCTGAAGTTGGGTGTATGTCCTGCCACAAAGCGGGAGAAAAGGATTATGATGCAATGGATCACAACGGCTACACCGTTGCGCAGACACCCAATGCAGCTGACTGTGCAAAATGTCACCCGAAACAGAATGAAGAGTTTCTCAAGAGCCGTCACGCCATCCTCGGTACACACGGACAGGGTCTCGACCCTAACATGAACTGGAGAAAACCGCCCATCTACGGAAAAACAATGGGCTGTTCAAGTTGTCATGCGGGTATGGGCAACTACTGGCCGGATAAAACACTGGGAGACTGCACACAGTGCCATAACAAGCATGATTTCTCTCTTGAACAGGTCAGAAAGCCCGAGACATGTAAACGCTGTCACGAGGGTATGGATCATGGAAACTGGGAATCATATCAGAACTCAAAACACGGTCTTGTATATTTTGACAAAGGCTCAAAATGGAACTGGAATTATGCTTCCGGCGAAAAAGTCGTTCCTTTTGATGCACCTGTCTGTGCAACATGCCATATGAGCGGTGCGCCCGGACTTAAAGCAACACACAACGTAAGCGAGCGGAGCAGCTGGAGACTCGCTTCACCTATTTCTTTCAGAAGTAAATGGAATGATGAAAACTGGCAGGTTAAAAGAGAACGTATGGAGAAAGTCTGCGTTCAGTGCCATGCAGAATCATTTACCAAGAGGCTTTTCCTTGCTACCGACCTGGGAGTCTATCAGTTTAACGAGGTATTTAAAGTCTTTGCGAAACTGAGAGGATCTATGAATGAAAAGGGTGCGCTTACCAGCGAAAATGATGATGACGACCCGTTTGATATCATTCTCAGGGAAGTATGGCACGACACGGGTAGGGTCTACAGAGCTTCGCTTATGCACTTTGGCCCTAATAAGAACGAAGCCTACGGCTACAGTCCGATGACTTATCAGACATATGAACTCATCGAGATGGCTGCCGAAAAGGGTATTCCCGAGGCAGAAAAATGGGCGCATGAGAATTCAAAGGATAAAGTCTGGTTCTTCCCGTGGTTTGACTACGGCGGCTCTATCTGGGGTAAATCAAACATCGCTCTCACCAATAACTACTGGTATAAAAAACCCGGCTACTGGGAAAGCGTGAGAAAAAATGTCGAATTTATATACAGCAAAGGAATTATCTCGAAAGAGCAGTGGGAGATGTGGAACGAATGGGATAAGACCAAAGATGAGTATGTGAACAAGACGGCTAAGGATTTCCCGCCGCAGCATGACGACTATGTCAGACAGATACAGGGGGCAAAAGACCAACAGGCTGAAATCATGGGTTGGCAGCTTCCCGGAAGCCCTATGTTTAAAGATCTGTGGGAAATGGGCTACAAAAAGAAATAAATAATTGATCAAACCGGAGCAGGGGAGAATTTCTCCCCTGCTTCCATAATGGAAATATGCTGAAAATTTTAATGCAATTTTTTTTAATACATGATATAAGAATATTCGAATATGATTTAAGGATTTGATATGCAGGCATATTTTAATAAAGAATGGGTTGAGATACTAAAGGCGCTTGGACACGGCACACGTCTTAAGATAGTTATCGAACTGCTTGAACACGGCACAAAATGCGTAACCGATATTCAGGAAATTTTACCTGTTTCTCAGGCTAACATTTCACAGCATCTTACAGTTCTGCGCAGTGCCGGGATAGTCGACTTCACACAAAGCGGTGCACAGAGATGTTATTTTGTGCGCTGTCCCGAGCTTGTCGGCGGGATACTTAAACTGCTGAAAAACGACCCGAAAGATAACGAAAAGAAGGAGAGCAAGTGCTGTATCCGCCCCTGATGTTCAATATGTGAGGTGTTTTATGAAGATTACCGTAGTTATAACTCAGAAAAATCCTGAACAGGTTTTCACCGCTTTCAGGTTTGCAAACTTTGCCCTTGGAAAGGAAGATAATGTCACAGTGTTTTTAACAGCTGAAGGTGTGGAAGCAATTAGGCTCGATGAACCTGATTTTGACATCAGGGGACAGATAACCGCTTTTAATAGCGGAGGCGGGCAAATACTTGCATGCGGAACCTGTATGAAGCTCAGAGAACTTGATGATAAAGGCATCTGCTCAATTTCGACTATGAAAGACTTATACGATATGGTGCTTGTGTCCGACAGAGTTATGAATTTTTAACGGAGGTATATCATGAACGGCAGCCACCACAGACTTATAATACTCGGTTCCGGACCTGCGGGGTATACAGCAGCAGTATATGCAGCGAGAGCAAATCTTAAGCCGGTGCTTATAGCGGGAGTTCAGCCTGGGGGACAGCTCACAACCACAACGGAGGTGAACAACTGGCCCGGAGATTACCTCGGAGTAGACGGCAACGAACTGATGGACAGGATGAGAAGACACGCTGAAAAGTTCGGTACCGTCATAATTAATGACCATATAACAGAAGTGTCTCTTGGAGAAAAACCTTTTCTGTTAAAAGGGAGAAAGGATGAATACTCCTGTGATGCCATGATAATAGCCACTGGTGCATCGGCACGATATATTGGGCTGCCTTCCGAAAACTTTTACAAAAATAAAGGGGTTTCCGCCTGTGCCACCTGCGATGGTTTTCTCTATTGCGATGAACCTGTTGCTGTTGTCGGTGGCGGGAATACTGCTGTTGAAGAGGCGTTGTATCTTTCAAATGTTGCTTCTCATGTAACTGTTATTCATCGGCGGGATTCGTTTCGTTCAGAAAAAATACTTGCTGACAGAATTGCTGAGAGAGCTGCCGAAGGTAAAGTATCTATCGAATGGTTCAATGTCCTTGATGAGGTGCTTGGAGACGGAAACAATGTTACCGGAGTCAGGATCAGGGACACAAGAAACAACGAATTGAAAGAAATAAGAGTAGCAGGCGTTTTTGTCGCAATAGGTCATTCTCCGAATACGGATAATTTTAAAGAACAGCTGGAGATGGAAAACGGCTATATAAAGGTCGCCGGAAAGACAGGGTATTATGCAACCCAGACCAGCGTTCCAGGCATATTTGCCGCCGGAGATGTTCAGGATCATATTTACCGTCAGGCGATAACATCGGCAGGTACCGGCTGCATGGCAGCTCTGGATGCCGAAAGATATCTGGACGGTTTAAATAAATAAGAGGAGAGAAACAGATGAGAATTGAAATAATCTATTGCCCCAGCTGAGGCCACGAACCATTGGCGGCGGGTCTCGCCGCAGAACTTCAGGAGAGTTTCCCAAATGCAGATATTACATATGAGCCGGGACCAAAGAAGAGTGAGTTTGCCGTGACTGTCGACGGTGCAGTTGTTTTTTCGAGACTGGTAAGAAAACGCTACCCCGAAGAGGGCGAAATAGTTTCTCTTTGCAAAGGGTTCTGATGAGCAATACCATTGTTGAGACCGCTATTTTGCGGTCTCATTTTTTAACAGAATGCACATTTTCTTGTATGGTAACTTACTGAGATAATTAAATTCTATCTCAAATTGTAATTTTCCGATTGATACTTAATCTTTTGAAAATATTTAACGGCTAAATTAACATTTTTACTATGATAATACCCCACTGACAGCCAGTTGTTGCCATTGCGGAGGATTTCTTCTCTGAGGATTTCGGCACCCATGACAAAGCTGTTCTGGAGATCCAGACCATAGTGATATGGGATGTTGAATTTCTTGAACCAGAAGCTGTTCACCTGCATAACCCCAACGTCAAAACTTTTCCCAGCTGAAGCGGCATTTCTGATAATAGCGTATGCCTCTTCTTTTGTTTTTGGCTGATAACTTTTCCCTGCCACATTGACCGCATATGGATTGAACCCGCTCTCCACATGAGCAATAGAAAGAATAAGCCACTCCGGAATACCTGTTCTCTTTGAGGCGTATTTTGTTGCAGACAGAATTTCAGGTGAGACAGAGGCCTGTGATATTCCACAGGCCAAAAGTATGATTACAATCAAGATAATCCTTTTCATTTTATCATTTGCTGTATAGCTGGATCTGCACCGCTGACAGCTTTGCCATCTATGATGAAAAATGGCGTTCCACGAACACCAAGATTCTGGGCTGTTTCAACCATCTTTTGAAGACGTTCATTTCCGGCATCGCAGCTGATTGTTTTAAAGTTGTCGGCGTTGCCTGCTGACACTTCTTTTAGCACTTTCTGATACTCTGTCGCCGGTGTCGATGAACAGAGGATGTGTACGGCGAGCCGTTCGGCGTTTTTATGAAAGGGCAGCGGCATAAAGAGCAGAAGTCTTGTTACATTGGCTCCTTTGAAAAATTCCTCAGCTTTGAGGCAATACGGGCACTCCGGATCTGTAAACTCAACTACTTCTTTTTTGCCGTTACCGACTTTAATCGCCAGTGTTTTATCAATCTCAGAGGCTTTCTTTGTCATCAGGCTGTTGATTTTTTCTTGTGTAAGGTCTTTACCTAAGAAATCGAACATATGCCCCATCATGAGATATTTGCCGTCAGAATAGATGATGTTGTTGCCGGTTTCTATTTCAAACAAACCGGATATCTCGGACTCTCTGATCTCTCCCACCGGCATATTTGCAAATGCCTTGCCGATGTTTGCTCTGATTTCATCAGGATTAATGTTCTCCTCCGCATAAAGAGACATTGAACTGAACAGAAACAGGGCGATACAGATAATTTTTTTCATGCTAGCTCCTTTGCTTTTTTGTATTTGAATCCGCATTTTGTATTAATTTTCTCGACCACCTTTTCAAGCTCCCTGCACTTGGCGTAAAACTCTTTTATCAACGATTCCACCTCATCGGCAGAATATCCTTCCTGGAACAATCTCATTTTCAGGGTGCTTATCCCAATATCCGCCTGCGACATAATCAGATAGAGGATGTGGCTTTCCGGCGTTCTGGTCATAACCACTTTGCTGTCCGGTCTTCCGGCAAGCTCCAGCTTACGGTTCAGATATTCGCTGCCTTTACTATTTCCAGCCATATTCTTTCTCCTTCGATTTTTTTCTATTTTCTGAAACAAAATATGCAATCCAGCACATTATGACTGTGCACAAGGATGTGAAGAACACCCACATGGAGCTGCTGATGAGGACATCCTTGGTGTCGTGAATCCAGTAAAAGATGTCATTCCGCACGTGTGCACGGATAAACCTGAGGTTCTGAAGAACAACAAATACATTTCTGTCCGTGACGACATAGAAATAGAAGATGTGGTAAACAATGATAGATACGATTGCTTTCAGTATGCTGCCAAAGGTTACGCCGCCGTAAAGGTTCAATATCATTTTTCTGGTGACTGCACCGGCATTGAAGCCTGATGAATACACATAGAAGAATGCGTATGACAGAGAAAACAGCAGTGTCATCGCAAACATGTAAACATTGTCGAGCATGGTTCTGTGGACGTGTCCGAAGATATGTATTTTGTCATCAAGCACGCCTATGAGCAGAGGCATAAACAGGATTGTGAAAAGCCCGCCATGCAGGACGCTTTTGAAACCTATCACAAAATATTCCATCTGCCTTTCCAGTGTGACGTAGTGTTCCGGTAGCTCACTGCCGCCAGACTCTGCAACATAATACAGCTGGATTTCACTCACAGCCTCAAGAAGCCCTACAGGCTTTTTTCTTGTGCCTTCAGTATCCATGGGAATTACTTGCTCTGCCATTATTGCCCCCTGAAAAACGCAAATAAAGTTGATCCGAAAGATATGAGTGCTGAAAGAAATATCAGTATGGTGGCAAACCTGAATGACTTTCTTTTAATTGATATCCAACCGGCAGAGACAAGCAGAGTTATACTGATGGCTTCTGCCAGTCGTCCTGAAAACATTGAAAGGATGAAGTATGTAATTTTCTGATATAGTTCTATCATTTATATCCCTCTAATTAGGTGTGCTACTGCAAATCATGTCGTGTACCGCATCATTCACCGAGCTGAATAACGATATGACTTCGTTGAATGAGTTTGTGCAGGTACAGTCTGAAATTAATGTTTCACTGGCAGAGTCATACGGGCATATCTTTTCTCTTCCGCATGGACGCTGTTCTTTAACAACGGCAGTTGTGGTGTTTCTGGTGGTTTGGTCAGGGAACAGTGTTGTGTCCTGATTGCCTGTTTGAACAGTGCAGGTATAAGAACAGGTGTCATATGACATAGTGTCTATTTTTGCGTTGCCTGAGGATATACCGCTGTCAGAATAGTAGCTGAAATCTCCGGTATCCCTGTTGATAGTTGAACCGACAAGGTCAGCCTGCTTTTTTGCTTCAGTAAAGTTATATGATGAGCCATCCTGACAGATGTATGTTCTGGAGATTAAGAACCAATCCTTACCGTTATTTTGTGAGGAGATAGTTACAGGAGTATTGCTGGTGACAACGCCGGTGCCTCCTGTGAGAAGAGGTACATTTTTCTTTGATGAAACCTGATCTATTCTGTCTCCGTAATCGCATACCACATATGTTCCGGAAGAACCCTGCACTGTTGTGCACGTACTGCCTGGGATAATTCCTGTGGAAGTATAGTTTACGACTGTTTCATATGTGCCGTTGACTGTCTCGCTGTATAGTCTGCAGTTTGAATCCTGTTCATATATGGAGCAACTGTTGTGTCTGGTAACTCCGAGATTATCGCTACCGACCTCTACTCCCTGAAAATATGCATAACCCTCTCCGCAACCTGCTACAACGACATCGGTTCTAAGTGTGTTGGTGCCGTTTACGAGATAATTCTTGAAGTCAACGTTTGGCGATTTGCTCCAGCTGGTTCCGAGCTCACAGCTTCCGGTTCCGGTGGCTGAATACTGCACATGGCCATCAACAATGCTCAGCCTGTCACCACCATAAGGTCCAACATAAACCACATAACCGTTCAGCGTTATCTTAATCCAGTCATCAAATTTTACCGATGTAAGTTTGAATTCAGTGACATTGTTTTTGTCTGCAATGGTGAATTCATTTGTTATTGAGTGCATGGAGCATGACGAGCACCAGTAGTTGTTGCCGACCTGCCCAGCGGTTATGAGAAGCGTCTGGCTGGGTGTGGAGTTAATTGCCGCCGGAGTATTTGTGACACTGCAACTGCTTGTTTTTGCGGTTTTGTTGCTCTGTGCCGTTACGGTATTATAAAGGCTCTCGCTGTCCGTCATTTGCTCTGTTAGCTCTTCGTCATAATGTATGCTGCCTACCTGATAAAAGCTCTTTAATGTGTCAGTTTTATCATCTGAAGAATCGAGGCATGATGCCGCATTTGCAGCGTAGTATTTGACTGAAAGTGTCGATGAATCTATGTCGGTGTCAATCAGAGCAAATCCTAATTCCTTCATGGCATGTGCGGTTATGCCTCCCCCAAAATAGCTCAATGCATTCTGAAATACACCGTTAAAGCTGGAACCGCATGAAGAGTTGGAACAGAAGCATCCTCCAGAATACTTCATTTCAGAGACACTTCTTTGAAATGCCAGAACCTTGTTGTCCGATGGCTTACACACGCCAGAGCATGCGGCATCGCATTCTCTATAAGTGTTATATTCTGTTGTTCCGCATTTATGCTTAATCCCGAATTCATAATATTTGCAGTTATTGAACGTGCCCGGAGTGCAGGATACATATCCGTTGGAGCAGAAACCTGATATGTTCGATGTCGTAAAAGAGCTGTCTATGCTCCAGTCAAGGTCGGTGTCGTACTGGATTTTAAGAGAGACTTCACCACCGGATGAAAAGCTGTATGGAGTAATAATAATGGCTTCAGTGGACGATGAGCATTGGAGCTTCGCATCGAAGGAATATACTGTGCACGGTGTTGAACAGGAGTCATTGCAGGCTGATTGACTTTCATATGGGGTGGATTTATCAGCACACTTCCATGACTGATTCAGTGTTTGCATTTTTGTGTCAGAGGTGACTGGATTATACAGTTTATTCTTGATGTTTCCGGTGTCTGAATATGTGCCGGAAAGCGATGTTCCTAGCGTGTTTGCTCTCGTTTGAGCGTCAGATTTATTGTCGGCATATGCACAGGCTGAGATGATGAGGATTGTGAATATTATCTTAATCATAGTATCCGCTCCGAAGCCGAATAAGCAGATCAGCTGCATCTTTGTTTCCAGCGGAATTGAAATGTTCCAGAACATATTCCAGTGTTGGATCTCCGGATATTTTCAGAAAACTGTTGTCAGGGATATTTTGCCCCTGCGATGCAGACATCATTATCTGGCTGTATGGGAAGTCAGCCATCACAAAAGCCGGAACCTTATCTATTCCGAATGCCCTGAAGAGATATGGATTGATGTCAGTGCGTGCCATAGTGCAGTCAGAGTTTTCTGTTTTAAGCTCACTCACATTTTTACCGCAAGAGATTCTGGAAATAAGGTCAACGGTGGGCATTATCTTGCTGGCTCCTCCGATAACACCGTTGAGAACCATCACCGCACCGGGGAGTTTTTTGAGGTCTGCAGCATATGTCTTTAAGGTTTCTTCCGGAATAGAGGAGCTGATAAAAACATAAAGACTGATTTCGCCAAGCTCACGTTTTTCGTAGCATGTCTTTTCTGAGTCATCTTCATACCCGAAATCGGATGAGAGCTTTCCTTTATATTCCTGAACTCTGTTCAGTAGATTAGACATATCATTATTGCCAAAATCAGTTACACGTTTGCTCATGTCAGTATTCTTTATTACTTCTGTCTGTGCCTGTTTGGTTTGATTAAGCTCATGCAGTTTGTTTACCAACTCATGGTTCAGGTTTTGCACTGTTTCGGCATAAACCGCACAGTTAAAAAATAGGATGAACAACGGCAATAATATCTTTTTCATTGAGGAACCCCCAGATTCTTGAGTCATAACTGCGGAAATGGTCTCCGGACATAAAATACATGCCTTTTGGTACTGTTCCATTAAACGAGAATTTCATATTCGCTTTGTCCCTGCGGATGGCAATGAGTTTGCCATCGCACGTGAATTCTTCTTTAGATGAGTTCAGACTCATGCCCGGAGCACAGGCAATCCTTTTTACGAGCTTAACTTTGTCAGGCAGGATGTTCAGAGGATCTTTTGTCAAATAGAAGAGTGCGTAAGATCCGCAGGAGAAGTGCTTATCCGTTTTATCGATGGAGTATACCCGAAATGGTACAGATTCAGAGATGTTTACCCCGATATTGCGACAAGTTAATACTATGATGACCATGCAAATAGCAACAGCCAAACATATTGTCAGAAGTTTTCTTTTTTGCACAAAGATGCCTCATTCTCTTTGTTAGAGAATGAGGTAGGGGTTAATAACTACGTGTGATTGCGATCGTCTTCATAGAATTATGGTAAAACTTGACAAATAGAAAATTGGCATGTATATTGCTATTAAAATATTTAAGATGCTGCAAGTAAAGCTGTAGCAGAGGAGGTGTTTTATTGGAAGCCCTCTTTATTATGGGTGGTCTATAAGCTAAGTTCTCGATGTAAATTAGTTGTGGCATAAAACAATCTGCATTGAGACTGGTAGACTAGATGGCGTGTAAAAGTTGAAAGACTGAGTCTTTCAAACGCTATACGTCACTGTTGATTTTTCAAATAGTAACTTTTTTATTATGCCAAAAAAGTATCTCTATTTGTTATGTTGGCAGCACCTTCTGTAAAAATGATCTTGTGGCATGCATAGTCTGAGATTTAGCATGCTACAAGAAAGTTTTTAATTGTTTTCAGGTAACGTGATGTTTTCAAATGTTTCTTTGATATTGTCTGTAATGCTCTCTGTGAGCTCAGGTGCTACATATTCATTTATCCATTCATCGAAGCTGATTTTGCTGAAGTCCAGCTTTTGAAACTCTTCAGGGGTAAAGCCGCTGCAGTTAGGCGATTTTGGATCTCCCCAGCCAACATTGAGTTGTGGTCTTCCCTGTTCCTGTATAATCCTTGCCAATGGGCTACCGAAACAGCAGTAAGTCTTTTTCTTTTGCACACATACACCGAGGAATTTTGAGGAGCAATATTCGCCGATTTCATGGCATTGCCCGTCCAGCTCTCCCCAGTTTCTGAGAGTAGATAATAATTGCTCCGTTGGGTTACATTTTGCCAATCCGAACCAATCTTTTTTCTTTTTACAGCAGTCTGAAAATCCGGTTTGCACACCTGATTTACGGCACCTTCTATCATTTCCGTTAAAAATATAAATCGTACCGATGCAGTTTCCTGAGTTATCCTTTTCGCCATCGGCAAGGACATCGTTTGTCCCCTCCTCAGTATCATCTTCGGCGTAGTTGCTCTGGTCATTTGCATCGTAACACCCGTATTTACTGCAGAGCCATTGACTGTTCAATTCTATGCACGGCTGACCGGTGAAAGGGCAAGCATAGCCTGTGAAACACTGGTTTTGGTTCGTGTTGTATATTCCGCTGCTGCATGACGGATCTGACTGACATATTTTGGAAGCCGAATTATAGCTGTAAACCCCTGAGCAGGATATTGTTGGCAGAACAGAACACTTATCAATCGTTGTGCTGTAAGAGCCAACAGAGCAGTACGGGGATATTCTACATTTATCCGTTGCTGAGTCAAAACTATAACCAGCAGGGCATAGATTTGATGCGGAATATAGGCATAGATTCAGAGTACTGTTATAGCTGCCTGAAGAGCAAATTGGTGCAGAGTAACAAACTGAACCTGAAATGTTGTAGCCTGAAGGACAGCTGGTGGTAACACTAAGATTACATTTGTCTGTAACAGTATTGAGCGTGCCTGAATTGAGGCACACGGGAGAGGCAACACAGTAATTTAAAGCACTGTCCCATGTCATTCCTGAAGGGCAGTTGTTGATAGTTGCTATTTCGCATTTATCTGTTGATGTATTCAAAATACCGCCACTGGGGCAATTTGGAGACGACACACAAAGCGAACCAGAAGCCGTTGTGCCTGATGGGCATGAACCGACAGTGCATATGCCAGTTTTATAGCACAAGTCGCCATTATAGCCCGTAATTGACCAACCATATGGGCAAGAGTACGATGTGCCTTCTGGATAGTAAGTTGCAACTGTGGTTGAGCATGTGTAGTTGTATGTTCCGTTCATATCAAGGCACAGATATATGCTGCCATCATTCTTGTAAGCAGTCGCCCAGTAGCGGTCTCGTATGAAGTATGCACCGCCTCTTGTCATTGGTCCATATGTCCAGCAGGTTTTTAAATCAACAGTACAAGTTTTGTATGTGGCAGAGTTATAATCACCCCATACAGTGTCATAAGCAGGAAAGGTCAATATCCATTTGTAGGTGGATGTAGCCGTTGCATTAATAGTCGAGTTGCATGATGTCGAGCAGCTGGCAGAATCGCTGTAGCTACCGCCGAGTGAGCACGTGTAATTATTGCCGCTTTCGCACCGGTTTGTGACGGTATTGTAGCTTCCGCTTGTGCACGAAGGAACGGCTTGGCATATTGCTCCGTTCTGGGTATACCCGACAGGACAGGAAAGCGTTGCAGAGGTCAGGCATTTATTATATGCCGTGTTGTAGGTCCCGTTAGTACAGACAGGTGCAGCCTCGCATATTCCAAGCCCGCTGTTATATGAGTAACCTGACGGGCATGTATAAGTTACGGAGAATTCACACCTGTCATTTGCTGCGATATAAGATCCTGAGGAACAGTCTGGTGTTTTCGTACATCCGTTATTGACCGCATCATAAACGTAGCCTGTCGGACACGAGGACGATGAAAGTGTTATTTCACAAAGGTTTGTTATGGTGTTTAATACGCCGCCTGAAGAACATGAAGCGGCTAAAACACATACTTCAAGATTAGTGTCAAAAGACATTCCTGTTGGGCAAGTTACATTCCTACTCAGTTCACATTTATCGGTTGCCGGATTTAATACGCCGCCCGATGAGCAACTTGAATTTGCCCATTGAGCGTCACAGGCAATTTGTGATTTTGGGCAAAGATACCCACCTGATGTTCCGGCAGTACATTGATATATGTCGGTTGTGTCTGTGCAGAGATAACATTTATCCGGGTTTGTAGCACAGTAAGAAGTGATAATGTCTTCAGGTGCTGTTTCCTGTGATGGGATAGTTCCTTTTACACAGCCCAGCTGTCCTGAGAATTCTACAAGAGCTGGGTATGATAATGTTTGCCCTGAGTGTTCTCCGACATCACTCCATTGACCGTTATTACCCATGATTACCCAATGCTCTCCGTATACGGATACAGTTCCGATATCGGCACTTTCAAATGCGTTATCTGGCTGACCAGAAGCCCAGTTTCTATAATTTAAGAGGCTGCCGTCACGCCATTTAAACCTTGTATCGTCAGATGAGCCGAGGTTCTGGGATTTATCTGGGTCATACAGTCCTATCCACGCTGCCGCCAATCCACTGTAATTGGTTATGCTTTTGAGTACTGCATTAGCAGAGCTGTCTCTGACAATTGCAGAGGATGTAAATGATGTCCATCTGCCGGAAGAGACTGAAACCGCATAGGTGATATTTCTTGTTTCATCATAGACATAGTTTTTATAATTTGAACTGCATGTTTCAGAAGAAATCAAAGCGGTACAGTTTGTACATGCCGAGCTGCAGAAACCTTGCGAATCATATATCAAACCTGAGTCGCCGCAGATATACGGAGCCGCCAGAAGATTGATTGGAAGCATCAACAGCAAAAGAAGCAATCTCATTTACCTTTCTCCTGATAAAGAGGTGTAACTGCAGTAATTTCTGAAAGTATTCCTGTTTTGTTGTTTTCGAGTTCTGCTGGGTTGTTGAAAGATTTAAGTTTTAATGGAGTTGCATAGATCTTTTGGGTGCTGCCGTCTTTAAAAGTGATAGAAAACATTTGGGTAAATGTTTCCGGAGTAAGCAGGTCGTTATCTATGAATCCGGTTTTATTGAGTATTTTTACGGCTTCGAGGAGATGAGTCTTGCGGTATTCAGCATCCTCAAAGTTTGTATCGGGCGATATTTGAATACTTTTGGCAACAGCTTTCCAGAATGCATCAGTTTTAAAGTAGACAACACTTCCGAAGCTGAAAGCATCGAATTTAATGCCGTTTGCGACATTGATACGGGCTCTTAGTGTTTCTATGAGAGTGCCAGCGTCTATTTCGTCAAGTATGGTGTTCTTGACTTGATTAGGGTTATTTGTTGCGGCTTCTTTTTTTCTGGCTTCGGTGTTGGCAATTCTGAGCTTTTCGGCGAGTTCGCCGCCGCCGGTGCTGTCGTGGTTAAGAATTGCCTCTTCTATTGCAGTTTTTTGGGAAAGTTCTTTAAAACCGTTAATGCTGTTAAGAAACAGTACGGATGCTTTAGGATGCTCTCCTATATTTATTTTGTCTGCGGCTGAGATTTTTCCTATATCATGTGCCAGTGCCGCTATAAGTATATCTCCTTTATAAAATGCGTTGAGCTTTCTGTTTCGAGAAATTATTTCATTGGCTGTATTTATACTGTGCTGCAACAATGTGACTTTTGAGAGAGTTTGCCTGAGTGCTGGTTCATTGTATGCCGAAATATCTTTTATATTGGTTGATACAGAGGATATATCTCCATGTTCATCGAGGTAGTTCAGGATTTCAATGATTATGCTGAGCTGGGTTTCCGGAATATCTTTGGTGTTGGCTTGATAAAACTCATTTATCAGATTGTTACTGAAATGTGGGTTATCCAATGCTGTGGCATTCTGATTGGGGGCAATGTCTATATTGTATTTTGTCCATAGTTTTGACAGCTCAGATAAAGCGATTTGCTTTTTATCATGTTGCATTGGGTTTTGTTCTTTGTGGTTAAATATGGCAGAGAGAATGAAAATTGCTGTAAGAGTCATCCATATTGGCACTGGCAGGAATCCAATCAGAAACATGAATCCCACCATTATTCCAGCCAGAATATATTCAGATAAGTTTCCGGTTTTCGCTTTCCTTAGCCCATAACCAGCTTCAAAAGGGTTTAAAAATGGGACACCTGATACGGTGAGAGAGTCTGCATATATATGCAGCATACAGCCAATAAAAAGATAGTAGGGCATCTGCATGCCTGTGAAGATACATGATAGGGTTAGTGCAAAGTATATAAACCACCAGTGGCTGATGTTTCTGTGTACCTTCTGCCAGACGGATTCGATTCCAAATGAGATTGACCTGTCAATTATGTCAGGAAGAACTGCACCGGTTGCCAGCATCGTTGCCGGAAGCATCTCAAATCTACCGGATGCAGCGGCATATGAAAGACCGATTGCTATATGGGTTTTCCACTTCATACTGTTGCCTCCGGATACACGACATCAACATAAAGCTCGCTGACGTTGTTTGTTTTGCCGAAAAATGTGCCGTCATAATTGAGCATGAAAAATTCTCTTCTGGATAATCCGAGAATATCCTGAGGTTGGAGAACATCGTTTTCTGTTTCTCTGATATTTAAAACGCCCGATGTGCTCATCATGCTAGTCATCTGCTTTTCAACGCCGAAATGTCGGCAGACGTATTCAGCCGTTTCTGAGTCAGGAGCTTTGAAAAACATTTTATTGTTGGTGTTATCAAGTATGGTGTTGCCATAAAAGATATCGTTAAGAGCGGCATAAATCTGGTTTACGCTCTGGCTGTATCCAAAAAGCTGAACACTTGCTCCGCCCGCTTTTGCGAAAAAATCATCAATGCCTTTGTATAGGACGTTCTGTGCTTCATCCATGTGAATCTGAAGTGTTGGGTGTACTTTTTTGCCGCTTGAGAAAACACGCCCGACATATGACTGGAGCATTGAGAGAAGTACCTTGCCTACAGTGAATGCGGCCTTTCTTGTTATTAGCGAACCTATCTGGGCAACAAGGATAACGCCTTTGCCGGCTTCCAGACGTTCGATAACGGCATTCCCTCGGGCTTTGCCTATAATCTCACCGATATTGCCCTGCGTGAGTTCCATAAGGGCTACTCGGAGTGATGATGATACCTTGTTGTAATAGTCTATTCCGGAATCAACGATTTTTTTGAGATCTGCCGCAAGCTGAACGGTGGCATCATCGCCGCCTATTGATTCTATCTGTTTTTGAAGTGATTCGATGTCATGATGGGAAACAACATCTTTGACATCATTGAAATTGAAGCGTTCCCCATAAGTCTTCTTTGTAATCAGCATAAACGCCTGAACAATCATCAGGCTGGTTTCATATGCTACATTGTAAAAGAAAGGTTCTTTACCAACCTCAATACCGGATACAAGGTGTCCGACAAGCTCCTCAGGCATGTAGTAGTATTCGAGGGGATTAATCTTGAGACTGTATTGTGGAAATATTGGGGATATCAGCATTAAATCATCTTTTCTTCCAGCCTCCAGTGCGACCTGTGTTATTTTGCTGAAAAGTTCAACATCGCCTTTCGGGTCAATGATGACTGTGCTGTATCCCTTATTGATAGACTGTTCCAGAATATTCTCGATAAGTCTGGTTTTACCCACCCTTGTTGTTCCGAAAACCCATGAGTGCCCTGAGAGATCAGCATCGCTTATGGACAGGGCTGCTTTTTTACTTCTATCTTTTATTCTATGTCCTGTTCCGACAACTGTCTGCATTCAGAACTCCACAATAATTCGTTCATTGAGTTCACCGGCAACGGAGACAATCTGCTTCTTGGGAATGTGCTTTTTTGCGTGAACGTAACTCTTGGCACCCGGAATTCGCTTTATGCATTTCACATTTGAGCCGTTGAGCTTGAATAATTCATCAACAAGAGTCATGGCTGTGCGTGATAATCGGAAAAGAATCTGATCGTTTATTTGTATTAATCCTGATGCGATGAACCATAGGTTTTGTCCAGATGAGTATCTGTTTCTTTCTTTCGGAGGTATGTTGCGGTCTGAACATACTGCATGTATTTTGCCCGCTCCGCCGTCTTCGGTAAAACAAAATGCACCATCATCATATTTTAAGAATGTGCACCTGATTGCCTTGCCAATGTATCCTGATAAATATTTGTGCTTTCTGTACAGCATAATGGTCTCAAAACGGTCTTTAAGGCTTGCAGACAAACTTTTAAAGTCGTGTGATTGCAGTGTGACGGTGTCTTCAGAAACAGCAAAAGCGTTGAAACTATACTTTCTGATGGTTATACCGTCTTTTGTCATTTCGCAGACAACAGGATGGCGTAGAAGATGAGTATAGAACTGTTCTGCCGTTTCAATAATGACATTCTGAACCTCAGCAGAGCTTATTCCATATATTTCTGAGATTTCGGCAATATATGCTTTCAGCCACATATGTCAGTTCTCGCTCTGCTGCTATCTGTCATTAAAATGCCGAAAAGTTCATCGAACGCAGTTGTGTAGTCCCTCTCATCCTCTTCCTCAGAGATGACTCGCATAACAAGGTCTTTGATGCTGTTGATAGTGCTTTTGGCATCGTTCAGTTGTTCTAATATGCTGATATAACTGTCCTCTATGCACATTAGTTATCAGTATCCTTTTCATCGGGTTTGCCGAGAGCTATGAACTGAATATCATTGGCTTTGATAGTGTGTTTTGAGTGCTTTTCTGAGCCTTTATCCCATTTTCTGTATTCAAGCTCACCGGAGACAATGATAAGACTGCCTTTTTTGAGGTGTTCATGGCAGGCTTTACCATATTCGCCGAAAACGGCAATTTCTATGAAGAGAGTGTTATCACTCTTTGGTTTGTTTGATGCGAGAGTGAATACGCATACCGGAATATCTTTGCCTGGAATATATCTGAGTTCAGGGTCTGTGGTTAATCGTCCTAAAAGATGTGTTTGATTCAGATAAGCCATTTTAGCCTCCTCATGTTGTTATCTGATTCATTAATGAGAAGACGGTTAAATGTGTGATGGGATAATAGCTGTTTACTTATAAACTTCTTATGATTAAAATTATATATGAGGGAAATATGATAGAATCGAACCGCATAGAGTTTAAACGACAGTAACTTGAATTAACTATAAAATAGAATTGTATTCTCAAGTAAGAATCGTGATTATGTATTCAAAGAGATTGTAGGATTAAATATATTAAATTTTACTGTATCAGTATGATTCTGGTTTTATGTCCTGCTCAATATCTTTAATGATATAACCTATTTGACGTCTAAAGTTTTTTTCAATTTCAATTGGTGTCATACTGCTTAGCGTGGCTTGGTTAAATTTTCTTGGGAAATATTCCTTAAGTGTTTTAACCATTTGTTCGTTGGTGTATTTGTCAAAATTTGGGATATAGTTGGTATTATGAAAGTTTTTAATTATTTCGTGATATGTCCTAACAAAAGACTTTACAGAAATTTTACCAACTAGCTCATAACGAACTAAAAGTTTTTTTACTAGATAGTCCAATTGATGCAGCATTGTTTCATCATTTACTTGAGAATAGTAAAATACCCAGCCACGGCGTGTCTTATCAAATATGCATCCAGAGATACGTAAATTTAACCTCCATTCCACAATTTCTTTTCGTTTCTCTCGAGAATAATTATACTGAGTAAGTATTTTAATAAGACTCTCAATAAGTTTCTCTTTAGCAGTTGATTTGACTGTAACCATATCACTATTAAAGACATAACCCAAAAAATTAAATGGTTCATTAATTAAAGATATTGAAGATTTATCTGATTTATTAAAATCATGAATCTTAAGTTTATTATCTCTTTTTAATAAAGTCTGAATAGTATTTGCTATTAGATCTTTATTTGTGTCGTTGCTAAGGACTAATATGTCGTCTACATATCTGAAGTATGCCATTTCTTGATTGTTTTGAAATTTTTGATCAAAGTTGTGTAAATATAATGCTGCTAATATATTTGAAATAGAAAGGCCTTGTGGAACTCCGCACTGTTCTTCAACATTATTTAACTTATTAGATTTTGTTACACTACAAGTACAGATTGCTTTTTTGATAAGTGAGGTAGCTTCCTTCTTTTTTATTTTAGAGTGGATAATTTTGAAAAGAATTTTATGATTAATTGATGGATAATAGTTAGTTATATCTGTTCTTATTACGTGCGTGTACATGCCACTGGTAATGGCATCTTTGAGATGAGAAATAGTCGTTTGCGGTAAAGTAATATTAAGTGAATCTTTAAAGACTTGACTTATAAATATTTGTAAAACCTTTAAAACAATTCGGTCTCTTATCGTTGGGATTGATATTTTTCGAGGATACTTGTCCGGTCCTTTTGAAATTAACAATAGCTTGTACTTTGTAAATACATATTGTCCATTTAGACATTTTCTTTGAATTACATCAATATGTTCATCTAAGTTTTTTTCGAATGTCCGTATTGAGACCCTATCCAAGCCAATTGTAGTTGAATGCCTTATGTGCTCGTTATAAACATGTATGATATTCTCTTTTTTAAAAGATTTCTTAAATAATTCTGAAGCTTTCATCTTAAAGTTTTATGTAATATGATTGGGGTTAAAATAGGAATTATAAATAGAATAGGGACAATAATTTGTGATGTGATGTAAATTTCTGTAAACTGGTAGAATTCATATGCAGTTGGTTTCCCATTATTGATAGCATTTCCGGAAAGAAATCTTTTTACTTTCATGACAATATAGTCTTGGGCAAGATGGTTTTCAATGTTATTTAGAAGTTGACTATATTCATCCATTATTTCTATTGGATCGGCATTTGATTCGCATGCTTTATAGTATAAATTGTCTAAAGCTGTATAGTTGTCTTGGAATAAATGAGATCTCTCTGAAAACCTGTTTTTTGCAACAATCAGGGAGATAATAAGGAGAATAATAGAAAGGAGTATGTTTAGATGTTCTAAATACACACTAGAGCATATGGATGTGACAGAAAAATAAGAGTATACAATATTTACGATAGAGTAATATACAAGAAGGTATTCTGACCATTTTTTATTGTTTAGCAATCGTTCACTTGCTTGAATTCTTGAGAGTCTTGTTATATATATCTTATTTTGAATTTTCCCAAGAGTTTCTTCTTTTGAAATTGTCATATTTTCCTCAAGAGTTTGGGGCTTTATATTTACAGGTACTTTCCACTTGCTAGCAAGTTTTAGAAAGGTTTTGATGCCTTTAACATTAGCTTCATCCCTATTCGGAATTATTTATACAATGTATAAATAAGCCCCAAACATATAATTCTATCATGGTATTAACATAACAGCAAAGGAGTTTCTTTAAGTTACTAATGACGATAGTGTTAAGTTCTGGGTTAATCTTGCCTTAAAACTTTATTATTATAAAGGATTCGTCGTTTTTGAATTTAGAAGAATATTGTACGAATTTGTTTCGCAGAGATAACAGAATATGAGTTAGTGATAATAATCTAGTATAACTTGAATATTTTGTTTTTGTATTGCTTGTGTTTGTTTGTCCAGTTTTTTAATTAAAAAACTGGACAAATATTTATAAGAGATGTAGTCTTTGCTTATGAAAACATCTGAAATAATAAATAATAAAATAGATAGGCTGCCTAAAGGATATGTGTTCACCTATAATGATTTTCTTGATGATGTGACAAGCAGTCAAGCTGTAATAAAAGCTCTTAATCGTATGGCCGCATCTGGTAAAATAGTAAAACTGGCTAAAGGAAAGTTTTATAAACAGGAGAAAACTTTATTTGGAGAGTTGGAACCGAATCAGCAGCAGATAGTAAAGGATCTGCTTGAGACAAATGGGAAAATAGACGGATATATCACCGGTCTGAGTTGTTATAATAAACTTGGTTTAACCACTCAGGTGAGCAATGTGATACAGATAGGTAAAAACATAGTCAGAGCATCGTTAAAAAGGGGCAATTATTTAATATCCTTTGTAAAACAGAGGAATGTCATTACAAAAGATAACATCTACCTGTTGCAGATATTGGACTCAATCAGGTACATAAAGAAAATTCCTGATACTTCCATTGAAAAGTCCTGCGTCCGTTTGAAATCAATCCTAAGAGACTTAAATAAATCGGATATTGATAATATAGTAAGATTAGCGATGAAATATCCCCCATCAACAAGAGCTTTACTTGGTGCATTATTGAGTGAGATCGGTTATGAGGAAAAAACTGTAAAGTTAAAAGATTCACTCAACTCTGTTACAATTTATAAGTATAAGGGAGCTGCTAAAATCCTTACTTCATCGGCTCAATGGAATATAAAATGAAACTGCATAATAATCCGACTCTTTTCAGACAAGCAATTCAGGCGACAGCTCAAATGATGGGCATTAGAGAAGTCTATGTAGAAAAAGACTACTGGGTTACTTTGGTGCTTGAAGCTATATTCACGGCTGAAGCGAAGGACTATGTTGTTTTTAAAGGTGGAACATCTTTATCCAAGTGTTTTGGTGTAATAGAGCGTTTTTCGGAAGATATTGATCTGGTTATAAGTTATGACGAGGCTGAGTCGGATAACAGTAAAAACAAAAAACTAAGAGCAGTCAGTAATATAGTATCCGGCATACTTGAAGAAATTGATGTCGATGGTGTTACTGTCAAAAGAGGTATGAACAGAAAAACATGCCACTCCTATCCCAAGACATTGAAAGGAGATTTTGGGCAGGTCAGGGATTATATAGTAATAGAAGCCACTTGGCTTGGTTACTTTGAACCTAAAACAGAAGTACAGATTGAATCGTATATTGCTCAGATGATGAAAGCCAGACAGCAGGATGCATTGATTGCCGAGTATGAAATGACTCCATTTGTTGTTAATGCTCTTTGTCTTGAAAGAACCTTCTGCGAGAAAATCATGAGCCTGATTCGTTTTTCATACAGTGCAGATCCAAATCAGGATTTGAAAATGAAGATCAGGCATACCTATGACATCCATATGCTTTTACAAAGGGAGGAAATCGTACAGTTTCTGCATTCTGACCAATTTCGTGAGATGATGCTTAAAGTTAGAGAGGATGATAAAAGAAGCTACAGAAACAACAATGAATGGCTTGAACATCCTTTTGAGGAAGCGTTGATATTTTCAGATACCGTTACGGTCTGGACAAAACTTGTAGATACTTATGAGCATGAATTTATGGGCTTGGTTTATGGACAGCCAGTTGATGAGCAAAGTGTTATGCAGTCATTATTGGTTATTGCGAACAGGCTTAAAGAAATATAGGAACATTGATGTAACTAATTTGCATATAAGCTATTCTGCTGATTCTGCCTGATTATAGAGAAAGTATCAATTTTGTTAACAAAGGTTTTTATTAGGTTGTTTTCGTGATTATTCTTTATTATTAGTATGTTGTCTTGTCTTTGATGCCAGGAAATAGAGCGTCTGGAATAGGCTTAGAAAAAAACCACTGCTTCAAACACTTGAAGCATTCTTGAAGCAAATGCTTCAAATTTTGAACGAAATTGAACGGTTTTGAACGATTTTAGTTTGTTAAAACAACTTATATAACTTGCTGATAATCAGGCAAGTTATTGATAAAAAACAAACGCCCCCGGCATGACTCGAACATGCGGCCTCTGGATTAGGAATCCAAATGTGCTATTTTATATAATATTTGTAATATTGTGTAAATAAGGTTATTAAAAAATCATTTGCGCCATATTTGCGTCACAATTAGAATTCGCTAAGGTTGGAAAAATTCCTAAATGCTGATTTAAGCGTTAGTCAATATTATGTCAACCTCTCCTGGTTTTAGTGTTTTGTCTCCAAAAAGTTTTGTTTGTGTTTTGCTTTTTTCAGATAATGGTTTTTCAATTATATTAACTGCATGCTTAGGAAAATGTTTCTTAAGAATTTCCAATGTAGATTGAAATGTAAATTCTCTTTTGTCTGTTCTTGCATATACTGTATTTTTTTCTTTCATGATTTTAGCGCAATTCATGAATACTGTATCGAGAAGATTGTAATATTCTATTATCATCAAATCTACCAGTGTGAATCGTTTTATTATTTATACTGTGTGGGCCATTTGATTCACCTAATAGCCATAACCTCAACCATTGATCAGCATGATAATTAGTAACTGAATAGTAAGGTGGTGATGTAAATAGAAGAGAAAATTCAATTTCATTTTCTTTTGCACTATTAACAATATCATAAAGCTGCTCTGTGCTATCTCCTAACGATACAAGAGCCTCTTCTAATTGAGGAGTCCCTTTTCTGCGCCGCTATACAACAGTTCGGCGGAAAGGCGGGCAGAGACAGGAGCGTGGCGCTTCCGGCAAGACTATACTTCCCAATCAAGGACGGTGCGCTCTGGGAAGGAACGCAGAAGGAAATCAATCGGTATCTGATGAATAAGCTGACTGAGGCTGTGCCATCAGGATAATTGATTTAATCTTTACAATAAATACGCCGAATGTCATAATAAAACTTAACTATTAAAAACGGAGTCTTATTAATGAGTAATCTTGTTATTTCTATCCCTGAAGGGAAGATTAAAGACTATATAGACGGTACTTTTAGAAATGATACTCCCGAAGAATATGTAAGACAAACAGTCGAAAAACGTTTGGTCAATGAGCATAAATATTCAAAAGATCGTATTAAGGTTGAATATACGATGCAAATGGGGTCTGGTAAAAAAAGAGCGGACATTGTTATCTTTCCTAATAGCCTCTCTCCAGAAGAGCAAAACGACCAACACAATATTTCTATTATTATTGAATGTAAAAAAGAAGACGTTAAGCCGGACGACAAAGACAATGGATTAGAGCAATTAAAAAGCTACATGGCAGCATGTGTTAATTGTGAATGGGGAATGTGGACTAATGGTCTTCATAAGACTGTTTATCGTCGAGTTATTGATGAAAGTAAAAAACCTCAAATCGTTGAATTTAATGACATACCTTCTGCGGACGGTGTATCAGACGAAAACGAAAGACCAGTGCGTGGCAATCTAATAAAAGCATATGAAGACAACCTTCTTTTCACTTTCAAAACATGCCATAATATTATTTATGCAAATGAAGGTTTCCAAAAGCAGGAAGCATTTTTTGAGTTTCTGAAGATAATATTCTGTAAAATCCATGACGAGAGAGAACTTTTTAATCCTATAGAGTTTTATGTAACCTCGAGAGAACGTAATTACCGTGATGGACAAATTTCAGTTAATAAAAGAATCAATAACATATTCTCTCAAGTTAAGAAAAAGCATTCTCAAATTTTTGCTGCAAATGATGAAATACAGCTTAAATCTATTACTGTAACCTATCTGGTCGCAGAACTGCAGAAGTACTCTCTGCTGACAACTGATATTGATATTAAAGGCAAGGCATATGAAGAGCTTGTTGGAGCTAATCTCCGTGGAGACAGGGGCGAGTTTTTTACTCCAAGAAACGTGATGCATATGGTTGTAGATATGATTAACCCGCAAATGAACGAAAAGGTACTTGATAGCAGTTGTGGTACAGGCGGCTTCTTGGTTGTGGCGATGAAGAAAGTAATTGACCTTATCGTTGAAAAGCTCGAAACGTCTCATGGGAAATTGAAAGATGAATGGAATACTGATATTTATGCAATATATCAGAAAACTATATCTGATATAGCTCGTGAAAATTTTTATGGCTTTGATATAAACCCTTCCCTTGTGAAAGCAACAAAAATGAACATGGTCATGAATAATGACGGAAGTGGCAATATTCTGAAACTTAACTCCCTGCTTCCTCCGCACGAATGGGAAGAAGATGTAAAAAAACAACTGTGTGAATCACTTAAAATTAAGCAGGGTAGTATTACCAATCACAACAATATAAACCAGTTCGATGTAATAGTTACGAACCCTCCTTTCGGCTCAAAAATACCAATTCAAGACCACAGTATTCTTGAACAGTTTGAAATAGCATATATATGGCAAAAAGATAAAAAAGGCTCATGGAATAAAACAGATAGACTGCAAAGTAGTGTTTCGCCGGAGCAACTTTTTATCGAACGAATAATTCAGTTGCTTAAACCGGGCGGAAGGGCTGCGATAGTTTTGCCTGATAGTATACTTGGGGCTCCCGGATTAGAATACATTAGGTTCTGGCTTATTAAAAATGTGAAGTTGATAGCAAGTATAGATTTACATGCGGATACGTTTCAACCTAGAAACGGGACACAAACATCTGTTTTAATTATACAGAAGAAGACACCAGAGGAAATCCGTGAAGAAGAAGTGAACGGATGTATGGCAGACTACAATATATTTATGACTATGGTAGACCATATCGGACATGATAAGCGTGGGACAAAAATTTATAAAAGAGACGAAGACGGAAATCTTGTTATAGTCGAACAAGAAAATCTGGTTAAGGAAAGAGACAGAGACGGAAATATGACTTATCGCAAAGAGATAAGTCAGGAAAGAATTGTGAATGATCAAACTGTTCATGTTGCAGAAATATTTGCAGAATGGAAGAGACAGGAAGGAATATCATGGTAGGCAATACAGCACCACGACATATCCATGACATAGAAAAACCTGAAAAAGACTATACATTTTTACCGGATAAGCCTAAAAGCACATCGGTTTCTCTGAATGATATTATTCATAATAAGATGAGATTTGAGGCGAGTGCTTTTGATTTGGAAGCAAAGGCAGCGATTAACTTAGTTAAATATTCAAAATATGGTTATGTTTATTTATGGAGTAATAATGGATTAGTAGCTAATGCGTTTCATCGTCCACGTTTTAAACGATTATTCGTAGAGAAGTCCGCATTTCCTATCTTTCAACCATCAGCAATATCAGAAATTTATCCCAAGGCACAGCAATATATTTCTGAAAAAACAGATACAAATATTGACCTATTAAAAGTTAAAAAGGGCATGGTTCTATTAACCATTTCAGGGACGATAGGTAAATCATCTTTTGTGTCTTCTACTTTGGACGGTAACATTTTGAGCCATGACTTATTAAGAATATCTGGAAAAGAGCAATATGACGGTGGATACATTTACACATTTTTCAAGACTGATACAGGGCAAAAGATACTACAGTCTAATAATTATGGTGCTGTTGTTGAACATATTGAGCCTGAGCATCTGCAGAATGTTGTGATTCCGAATGCACCTGAAGACATAAAGAATACAATTCATCGGTTAATAGAGACTTCATACGAATTGCGTGACGAATCAAATGAACTTATGGATAAAGCTGAAGACATCTTATATGAAGAGTTATCCTTGCCCTCTTTGGACGATTTAAAAGTTTCGTATTTTCGAGATATTGATAATGTACGAAATTTTCAGGTTAAATTAAGCAGACTGAATATGCGATTTGACGGAAGTTATCATCTGCCTTTAATTGATATTATTGAAGACCATATAAAAAAACATGCAAAAGATGTTAAAAAGCTCAAAGACCCCACTTTATCACAGAAAATTATTCTCCCCGGAAGATTTAAAAGAGTATATGTTGACAAAAACAATGGAGTCCCCTTTTTCGGCGGAAAACAGCTATTAGAGCTATCTCCAAATTGTGAGAAATATCTTTCCAAAGCCTTACACAAAGAAAGAGTAGCTGAACAACTATTGTTAAAGGAGAATTGTATCCTTGTTACCCGTAGTGGAACAATAGGCAAAACAAATATTGTCCCTAAACATCTAGAAAATTGGGCTGCCAATGAACATATTTTAAGAATTTTCCCTTTTAGTTCGGATATTTCAGGATATTTATACTGTTGGCTTAATTCGGAATATGGTTATAGTCTCATAACGAGAAATACATATGGGGCTGTTGTTGATGAAATCGACAGCAATCATCTTGGTGATGTCAGTATCCCATTGCTTAAAAATCAAGATAAACAGAAAGAAATTAATTCGCTTGTATTAAAAGCAAATCAGCTTAGATCTGATGCATACTATAAAGAACAAGAGGCAATCAGAATAATGAATGAAGACGTTATAGGAGTGCCTAAAAACTAAGCCATCTTCTTCCCGCAATTATAGCACGTCTTGCTGTCGGAAGTATTCACCGATTTGCACTTGGGGCAGATTATTGTGGTGATGACGATACCCTTTTTTGAGCCTTTGGGCTCTGCGTTCTGGTCAGAGTGACAGTGGGGACATATACCTGCATCATACTTAATAAGCTCACGACATTCACTGCATTTTTTATATCCGCCTAAACCTTCTCTGCGTCCGAGCATGGGTAGCACAATAACAGCTATCGGAAGTATCGCAACAAGCAGAACCCACCAGAATGAACGGCGGTACTGTTTAACAAGATATGCAGCAGTTGCTACGCATATAATCCACAAGACGAACATTATCATTTCTGCTCCAGACGCCACCTTCGTTATAATTCTATCAAATTTTTCTTAACATCCCTTTTATGATATGATATAGCGTTTTTGTCCCGTCGCAAGGATTGGTGACTGTTAACGTCTTCTCATTTAATCTAACTTCTATTTCTACCGGTATGTCCCTTGATTGGACAGCACAACCAATATCTAAATGCTTAATAATGGAATCAAGTAGTTTTTTCTTACTATAAGCATTAAGATTATGATACTTATATGAAGGGATTGCTTTGCCTCCACGTTTAGCGATTTTACCCGCTTTTCCTCCTCTATTCTGCACAGAAGGGTTCTCACGTATAGGTGAACCCACATAGTTTGCGATGCCTTTACGTGTTTTTAGTGTTTGTCTATGTTGTCTATGCCTCTCTCTAGCTTTTTTTTGTGATGACTTAGATATTACCTTAAAACCGCCTATTGTTTTATATCTGCCAGGAACATCATTATCATCTGGACCTATCGGAGGAGTATTCTTTTCATCAACTTGTTCTTGATTTAATGATTTCAGAAGTTCAATAAGTTGCTCTATATTAATTCTTTGCATCATTGTCCTCTTTAACAGTGATGCCTCTATTTAAGCTATCTACTTCAATTATAAATCCTGAAGATTTCTCATTATATGAAAGGTTAACTCTGTTACTACCAATGAAATGAATTTTTAGATCATTACGACTATCTTTCTTGTCAAGAGAGCCGAATGTATACAGAAAACATAGAATAACAATAATAAATACATTCATTATTATAAAAAGATTACATTTTTCAAGTGATTTAGAGTTTTCAAGGTTAGTAACGAAATTTTTCGAAGAGTTTTCATTAAACCGTTTTACCATCCAATCATTAAAAACATCTTCAGCATTCCAGTCTGCCTCTGGTTCAAGTGACTTTTTTTCTAGTTCATCTCTATAATCACTTATAGCTTTTGCCGTTGGCATATGTTTTATATTTTTATACTTAAAAACTTTAATAAAATAAAAAAGTGCTCCAAAAAAACATATGAGACTAAGAAATAATAATATGCAAAATATCTTATGCTTATCATCAGACAGTGCAAGAGTTACTTTATTGGTGAAGAAAACATATATGCTAATAAACACCATTAAGACAGCCATGGGTAATTGTTGTCTGTTTCTTATGTGCTCAACACGTCCCAGTTCATGAAAATATATTTTCTCCGCAAGATTATATAATTTATCATCTGGCATATAGTTTCTCCATACTGTAAACTATAGAGATGATAACATATTAAATAAAAGATGCAATCATATTAGGCTTTTATTATTTGAATTGTATTAGAACCTTGCCTAAGAAATAAATGATACAATAAATGTCTTAATTATTATCTAATTCTTACATTAGCATTTTGTTGTTGCTAGACCTATGGTATCAGCGATAAGGGGCATGTCTCCCTTTTGGTAGGCTTTCATAGATTTCAGTATCTCATCAATCAAAACAAACTCCCGCATAAAATAATCGGGATGATAACTTGAAAGCTGCCTGAAAATATATAAACGTCTTGTATTGTTTTGGGTGTGATATCAGAGGGTTAAAGAAAAGGCTCCGCCGTTGAGCGGAGCCTAATTGATTTTTACTGAAACAGCCCTGCTTTTGTTTCGCCCTGTGCGGTGGACAGAGCATAGTTTTCTACAACGTCGCCTTTGAAGATTACAAGCAGAGTTTTCGTTGTGTCATTCGTGCCGCCGACAAATGCTCCGGCAAGCGGTACAAAGTTGATAGCCTTCTGGGATTTCCTGATAAATGAGTATTCCCATTTCTCAAGACCCGATTCTGTGAAGTCAACCTTCTGCGGTTCACCAAAGCTCCTGCGAAGATCAGCCTTCGTGGATGTTCCTTTAATGATTGTCTGCGAGACAGACTCATTCGTTGCTTCAGCAAGTTTAGAGTTGCCTGTCTTCGCCGCACACCCGGTAAACAGCACTATCGTCCCAAGCAGTAACGAGATAATAAATACTTTCACGATATCCTCCTATTTCAAAGTGGTCCTTATAATCTGCTTCGTTTCCTCTATGACCTCGGAATTGATAAGTTTGCCGTCGCCCTGTACGAAGTATGGGATCTTAAGCTCGTAGGTTATCCTGTAACCCGCCATGTAGGGGTAGGCTTCCAGCTTGTACTGATAAGCGACGTAATCGGGTTTGATAAGCACAGGGTCGTCGCCTGTGTTGTCGATGCACTGCTTATAAAGCTCAGGCTCAAGAGTGGGGAACATATAGGTTATGATGTATTTCAGGCTGTCCCTTTTTTCGCCATTGAATACGTTTACATATTTGTTGGAGTTCCTGATGAGGCTTGTCAGATTATCCAGCTTGCCGTTGTATTGGAATGAATCCTTGAGAGTATAAACAGCGCAGTAGGTGTCATTCTCTTTAAGGGCATCAAATGCGTTCTGGATGTCGTATTTGATGTTGGTGGATGTATCCAGAGGCTTAGGTCCAAACAATGAAAAGCCTCTGCTCATCACTTCTGCGAACTTGTTAGGCAGTGTCAATGCCATCTTGTTGTTCTGGATGTAATAGGGCAGCTTTGCCTCTGTGTAAGCCGTTCTGTTAGTTCCTATGGGCTTTTTGTCTTGATTGCCAAAGTATGCCAGAGAAATGAAATTGCCTTCAGGAGACTTAGTCCCGCGCACACCTGTCCAGCCCTCCACATGCTCGTTGTACATGAACTTATAGAACTTCTGCATCGAAGAGTATGAGGCAAGCCTCTGACCAACCATATTGGCTATATCGCCCTGTGTAAATGCGACATCCCCGTATCCTTTGGTCGGAACAAGGATGTTCTTTGTGACAAGTTCTGAAGAGAGGTCGTATTGAGTGACTGCATCTTCAGCATAAGCGAGAGCTGAGCTGATACATAGTATCATGACTAAAAGCAACCTTTTCATGTTCACCTCGTAATATAATACATAGAATGAATAGAAATATAGAGTAACAGACAAATAAAGTCAATTATGATGTAGTATCATCTATGTTTATCGTTTTGGAAAAATAATATATTTCCGTATGGAAATAAACGAAGCCAAAATGACTGAATTCATGGAAATTCTAGCTGTAAACATCAAGAAGCTGCGCAAGGCGAAGGGCTACTCTCAGGAGAGGCTGGCTGAGCTTGCTGGGCTGCATCCCACCTATGTGTCACATCTGGAAACCGGCAAAGCGAATCCCACAGTTGCGATACTTCTGAGTCTGTCCGAGAGATTGGGCGTGAACGTTGAAAGGCTGTTGATGCCTGAGACTGACTTTCTTGCTGATGAAACGTTGCAGAAGCTGCAGAAGAGTCTTGAGACTGCCGACAGCGGGAAGAAGGCGGCGGTTACCGGAATACTTTCTGAACTCGATAAGCTGATATAAAAAAAGAGAAAGCAGAAGCCTTCTCTTATTTATTCTTTTGCTTATGTCTGCTATTCAACAGCAGTTGTGCGCCTATTCCAAGTACTCCGACAATCATGAGGAAAATAAAGATTGGTGATGTAATCAGTTCCATAGTGTCCTCCTTATGTACTCTATATTATAAATCACAAAAATATATTGTCAATAATCTAAAATATGTAGAAGACTAATCTATTCAGCGTCATCTTTGACACTGAAATACTCAGGAAAATCCCATCCCATTGCTTTGCAAAGAACGTAGTATGACTTGAGAGTTATATTGGCCTCTCCGCTGAAAATACGTATTGCCTGGTGGTTGCTTAGTATTTTTCCAAGCGAATAGGTTGTGTGCTTCTTTTTAATTTCTTCTAAATATTCGGGTTTAAGTCTTATTTCCATATAACAAGAATAAACATCAAAAGAGTAAAAATCAAATTATTTCATTGACATGACGCAATTGAATGTTTATTATTAAACATGTTTAAAAATAAACGTGTTCTTGTGAGAACAGTGGCGGTGTGCGATGGTTGAATATCTTGGTGAGTTTGTAGTCATACATAAGGAAGTTGTCAACTCTGACGGCAGGTGTTTGAAACTACATGTTTCTGGTCCAAAAGGACAAGAAGTTGCCTACTGCAAAGATAATATCGATGCCACACTTCGTATTCTGGCTGATTACAGTGAAATCAGTATCGACGGTGTCAGGATTAAGAATAGGAAAAACGGTAGGATCAGCATTTCCAGAGTAAGAATAGGTCTGAACAAGCTTTATGAAAAATACATGCAGAAGTTTGTGGATTACAGTTTTAATCTGCAGGATGACATGTGTAGTAGGCTATTCCGCATGATTCATCGAGACAGAAAGCTAATGAGGTTGTTTGTAGATGCGCCGGAGTCGAATGACAGTAAATATAATTACATTGGCGGTCTTCTGGTTCATACCTGCGAGCTTTTTGAGACAGCAGAACTATTTGCGAAGATGGATCGCATTGGAAAATATATAAATTATGACCATCTCATCATGGGAATTATGCTTGTTAATATTGGAAAAGCCAAGTGTTACAGGATGACAGAGCGAGGCTTTCAGGTCACGCACACAGGTCTTTATGTCGGTGCTGTTTCTTCATCGCATAAGATATTGTTAGAGAATGCTGCCAAGATGATTGAGATCGATGAGCCGGTTCTTCAAAAACTTGAGAATATCATTCTTCATCATTCTCCAGATGGGAATGTGCTGGCGAGATCTGTTGAAGCGCGGATTATTTATGACTTGCAGAATGACAGGGTAACAGAGGTGCGAAAGAATATGCAGGCTCATCGACGCATTGTTTCATGTTCGATATGGAATATGAGCGACAATTGCTCTGATGTTGGATAGAGTTGGGATTGTTTTGGGTCTCAACTGGGATTGCGATGCCCGATATTGGGTTACATGAACCCCCGTCCTGTGCGGTTAGTTAACACTGAATTTCAGAGTGGAAATGAGGCTAAAATAATAGTTATTAAAATAATTAAATGCAATACTATATAGTTTTCATTATGACCTAACGTTCAGAATTTTTAGCAACCAGTTAGCAGCTCCGTGAACGCCGGCCGGCGTTCCTGCAAACGCCGCTCGGCGTTTCTGGAAACGCCAGCGTTATCCAGTATTATATACTTCGTATGTTTTACAGTTTCTATTTCGAGCGAAAGCGATTTCTATTTCTCCATTTTTTAAAATAAAACAACTAGTTTCTATGCAAATGAATTTAGTCAGTGTAAAAATCGACAGTGATTTTATTCGGCTTCTTTGGGAAAGATTTATGTGCAAACTAAAATTATAGCTGTCAGTAATATCATCCATTGATATGCGGTTTTTTCCTATGTCATGGCGTTGCAACTCTGGTATGGCGTTGTGAGAGCCTATGAGCCTGTCTGTGACGAAAAATAGTTTGGGAGTTGGAGTTTTGTGTTTATGAACGCAAATTGCGTTAGAAGCGAAAATACGGATAATAGATAAAGAGTACTAAAACAAACATATTTAATTAATAGTTATATTTATGCTGCGTTGAAAACACCGTCAATAATGGAACAAAACCAGTCACAGTTAGACTCCTTGTAATATTGTTAAAGTTAGATTTCTTTATTTACTATTTAAACGCATACACTTTACTGCTTTCATGAATTTCCTTAATATACTTCAAGGCTGATTGGTGAGGTAACTTTATGGTATTAATCAGATGGTTATAAATATGAGCATACTCGTTTCTTATATTTGACGCAAATATGCCAGTATCGTCTGTTCCGAGGACGATGGGGGGCAAGGTGTCGCAATTGTTAACTTTATTCAATCCGAGCCATCTCCATATATGATGTTCTGAGTATTGGCTGTAATAACTTATTCTAACATTACTTGTTGGTAGGACTTCCATTACGATTTCTTTCTGGTGCATATATTTCTGGAGAATTATTTGCAACTTCCACAGGTCATCCAGACTGAACAGGCCTAATGTTTCAATTTTTTCTTTAATATCATATCGCTTTTTTATCGATTGTGTATAGTAAGCTTTCAACAGGTCTGACTGTATTTTATCCGGCTTTGCCTGACAGCAGGCTACCGTTTCAGTTGAGTAGTCGTTATGCCCTAGAGAACTTTCAACAGGAAACATATGAAAAGGGCAGAACTTTCTGAGCTTCCATGCACCGATTAAAGCTCCTATATGAAAATAGTTCCCATATATTTCCGATGCTTTTTTTTCAGCTTCAAAGCGGAGTTTACTGGACAAATTGACAAGAGAGCCGTCATCGTATTTTTCAATTAGGAAAATTGAGAATAGTAAGTCATCCAACCATTCACCTTTGTTCAAAAATAGAAAATTCCCTGTGTGACCGTGCCATAATTCAGGGCTGATTCCCATTGCAGTGCCGTGCCCGATTCTGTCTCCTGCTTTTAAATCGAGAAAATCAACAGCCTCGTACATAGCTCTGAGTCCACCTACGATATGATGGAAATCTTCGCCCGCATGGTATGTGAAATGACTGAACCCATTATTTCTCAAGTGTCTGTATATCGGGGCAAAAACTTCAGGCGGTGTTTCCAACTCATTGGATGCAGCGTCAACTCCGGTGAGGTATTGACCGTGCTCTGTGTGGTTTTTGGTTACAATAAGGGCAGCAGCCTTCTGCCATAGAGACTTACGTAATCTTGTATGAGGAATAAAGAAGTCATCGGTATCAGTTGATATATTGGAATCACTTTGTTTTATAAAGTGAGCTACGAGCTTTAATTCTATATGGTCGGAGTCAACTTTTAGGTCATCGTAACGGCTCTTAATTTTTTCTTTATATTTTCCCCATCCAGAAAGTATAAGGTTTATCTGCTCTCTGTTTTTCTGCGGTGTATCTTTCGGAGCGAACCGTCCTTCAATCATTTTAAAGTTATTCTGTTTGTATCCTCCCAATTGAAAAAATCGCCTTGCATAAGTTTCTTCTGGTGTTTCACGAAACTTGTTAAGTGTGATTTTTTGGAATTGGTCAAAACCGCTCTGATGAATCTGTTGAACAAGGAACTGGTTAATGAAACCCAAAATGAGGAGGTAGTGGTGGAATATTTTTGCCAGAGTACTGCTTTGGTGTGTATGAATGTGGTCTAGTGCCAAGATATACATCAAGGCTTCCATTGTTTCATCACGCCAATTGCTGTCTGGGTCAGAATAGGAGCTAAACAGCAGAGTCATAGGGTGTCTGTCACTGACTTTTATGTAGTTTTCACATTTTATAATGCCATAAGACGCAAGTATTGTTCTTACGATATCATGTCTGAGTTCAACTGCGGCTTGCAGGCGTTGATAGAGAACGTCCGGTGTAAAACCATTTTCCGTCTGTTCAATCTGTTCTATGACTTTTTGGTTATGGCTTGCACTCATTAGGCCTTTTTTGACTTTTTCAGGTGTCTGTAGAAAATAGTGCCATGCTATATCGGTTTCTGTTGAACCGTTCAAGTGCATGTGCAGATCGTAAAGACCACCATTTTCTTCAATGAAACTATCCAGATGAATGAATCTTGGTGAAGGAATACATGTGTAAATAGTGTGCGGTTTCAAATACTCTATAGTAAATTCTGATATACAACAGACTTTCGTCTGGCTTTTGCAGTATTTAGTGTCCCATAAAAAAGCACAAACAAGTATCAGTGGGGGGCATAAAGTCAGTAACTCTTGCCAGTCCGAAAAGCTTTCAGTCTTTACATAGACAAGATCCTTAAAAATTGTCAGATGCTCGGAGCCGAGTTTTGTTAACCCTTTGGTCAGAAGTGAATTTATATCATTGATTCCGCCCAGTACATATTCGTAACCGTTATTGTAATAATGATCAGGCAAATTTCTGTTGAGTGAACGTTCGTTGAGCACCATTCTTCTTTTAATATCTTCAAATTCCGGTTTGCCATTACCTGTTTCGTAATCTTTTAACGAATTTATATCAAAAAGAATTTGTCTTAACGATGGTGTGTTACTCATTGTTTTTTGCTATTCCTGCTCTTTATTGTATTAATAAGTGAGCTGACTGTTTTTATTGATGGTAAACGATAGGGGAATTGTATATCTTCATTAACTTTGTCTTTTATTTCGTATAATATATTGTTATTTCTTGGATTAATTTTTTTCATATCATACCCTGAACGGACTAGATAAGTTTCGAATATTTCAATGTGTTTGTTATTGTATACTCCAATATTTGGCTTTTCACCGATTCCTTCGTTGTTATCGGCGGTACTCGAAGGGACATTTTTAGTATAAATATCAACTTTCATCAGCTTTGCATGTATATTGAATTCTTCGCTGTTAATATCCGATTCTTTGTAGTTACTAATCTTTTTGAGTGTTTCTTTATCAAGATAAACAGTGATTAGAGGACATGTGAGTATCCATTCGAAGAAAGGCAAGTTCAATCCATCTATTCCAGCCAGTGTTTTTAACGCATTATCAAACAGCCCATCGGTATCTGTGGGGTTAGTTCTTTGGATTCTTATTTCTTTGCTGTTCTCATCCAGTTCTTCAACTAAAATTGAATATAAAAATACAATCAACACTCTGTGAATGTATTCGCCTAGTTTTTGATACTGCTTTTCATCAATACGTAAAAGGGCATAGAAAAACCTAGTTGATATCCTGCCTAGTAGCGTGGGCGAAATATTAATAGGTTCGCTGGAGCTAATCCACTCACTGATTATAGTGGCTAACTCATTGAGCTTAGTGTTTGTATTTTTCTGATTATGTGATTCCTCAATTTCATCTGTCTCAAAGTTATCGTTAACTTTTATAGGCATCTTTGATGCCCAATCAGGATACAAGAAGTCTTTTATTTGTCCTAATTTAGATAATTCTGACTCAATAATTTCTGAGTTTAAATATGCTGACTCGTAATATTTATTTATCAGCCTATTTAAAACTCCGATTAGTTTATGTACTGAGAAAACAGGAATGGTCTGTCCAGAAGCATTTGATACGTTAACAATTGTTAACATTGCCAATACCCATTCGACATTTTCTTCATCTTTAGTAATGATTTCGTCAATTCTCTTTTTATTTATTCTTTTTCTAGATGTTTTATAGTATCCATAGAGAGCTGCTGTGCCCAGATAATTTCCCATATCATCAAATGATAGAGTTTCTTTTGCGTTGAATATAGCGTTGTAGCTTTTGAGGGCTCTGATATAACTTGTTGAGGCACTGGCGATAGACACCAAAGATTTATCTTGCCATGTGCCTATATGATTTAGATAATCATTCGAGGTTGGGATATTTGTGACAGGGTAAGTTGCTTGCCCGGTGGTTGCTTCAATACGCTTGATAAAGTTTGTGGAGAAACCAATTCTTATTAAGTAGTCAAATATTGTTGAGGGATTATTTTCAAAACTGTTATTAAGTACAAAACTTAACATAAGCTGCGAACCGTTAATATTCTCGTTGTTTGAGAAAAGCTCAAACGAAAAACCACCGTAAAGAATAAAGTTCTTAAGCAAATAATGAAGTGATTCCTGCATAATATTGCTTCTGTTATTGCGTAAATTGAAAATATTGATGCCGCATCTGTCAAGTTCCGTCCAGAAAATATCAAACATAGAATTAATAATTATTTCTTTGTTCTTGGTTTTACTATAGATATACATCAATTGTTTTTGTTTACGAATTGGTTGAGACGTAACGTATTCATAGTATCTGCCGAATCCGGATCTAATACCAAAAAGGTTAAAAAATTCGCTGTAAAAGCTTGCCAGGTCTTGTATTATTGCTGATTGAGATGTGTCAATGTGTTTTATTTTTATTGAGAAATAACTCCCTTTGTTGAACAGGGAATCGAGCATAATTCTTCTTTCAGGTTTAAGTATTTTGAGCATATATTGCTCTTCAAGTTCAGATACTGTGTCATCGTATCTCATAGGGTTTCGAATAGGCTCATTGTATCTTCCCGTATATTGAACAACATCATTTTTTATTAAGTCTTCGCCAAAATTTTCCCATTGATGCTTTCTGACAAGTAAAGAGTAAAGAGAAATATCTCCTGTCATTATTGTGATTAATTGTGGGATGGCAAGATACTTTCTTAAGACTTCAAGAACAGACCACCCCTTTTCAAAATTTGTGTCGATGTCGTCAAAAGCTACCATGAAGATTTCTTTATCTAGTAGCGTAAGACTGTTTTTCATGAACGTTGATAAATTTGACTCGAGATTATTTGCGGCATGGACATTAGATAACCCTTTTTTCATTATGTAATCACTGTCATGCCAGTCGGAAGTACGCATGTCGCCGCCAATGCCGTCAAGCCCTTGCAAGCCATCTGCTAGTGCTTTCAAAGATTCTTCCCATGCTCTGTATTGCGCATCAATTTTATCGCATTGATTCTTGACGGATATGCTGCATTTGACTTTCTCTTTAATCTTGGAAATAATATTGATCAGAATGTTGCTTTTATCTTCTATGAGTGTTGGGTCTATAGGTGCGATTAACTCTATTTTTTTGTCAGAAAGAATAGTCCCCGATTCGATTTCTTTGAATAAACTTAAAATAAAAGTTGTTTTTCCTGTGCCCCTTCCCCCGGAGATCAGAATGGTATCATGAGGTCTTATGGCTGAAAATGCGTTTTGGTAATCTTTTATATTTTCAAGCTTTGTGAGTGACTCCTGAATTAGCTCAATTATTCTTTTTCGTTGTTTTATGTGAATCCATTCGTTTGTATTACTGACTGCATATGCGTCTCTCTCGTCGTTTAAGTTGATTATAATTTCATTTCTAAGTTTTCTTACCATTCTTTGCTCCTAATATCATATTTGTAATAATAACATTTAAAAAATCAATTTCCAAATTGAATGTTTTATAGTTGTTTTTAAGCTGAAGTGGTTTTGTGAGGCATCAATGCTAGACAGAGTTGGGATTGTTTTGGGTCTCAACTGGGATTGCGATGCCCGATATTGAGTTACATGAACCCTAGTGCTGTGTGATTAGTTAACATAGAATTTTAGAGTAGAAATGAGCCTGAAATAATAGTTATTAAAATAATTAAACGCAAAACTATATAGTAAAAATTATGAGATAATGTTCAGAATTTTTAGCAACCAGTTAGCAGCTCCGTGAACGCCGGCCGGCGTTCCTACAAACGCCGCTCGGCGTTTCTAGAAACGCCAGCATTATCCACTATTATATACTTCGTATGTTTTACAGTTTCTATTTCGAGCGAAAGCGATTTCTAATTCTACATTTTTTAAAATAAAACAATTGGTTTCTATGCAAATGAATTCAGTCAGTGTAAAAATCGACAGTGATTTTATTCGGCTTTTTTGGGAAAGATTTATGTGCAAACTAAAATTTTAGCTGTCAGTAATATCATCCATTGATATGCGGTTTTTTCCTATGTCATGGCGTTGCAACTCTGGTATGGCGTTGTGAGTGGCTGTGAGCCTGTATGAGACGAAAAAAAGCTTGTGAGTTGGAGTTTTGTGTTTATGGATGCAAATTTCGTTAGAAGCGAAAATACGGAGAATAGAAAATTCACGCTGAAATAAACGTATTTTAACTTGTAGTTATTAAATAGTGCTTTCAATCTCAGTCATATTATTCTTAATAAGGAGTATTTCGCTGGAACACCAAGTTTTACCTGCTTTTTTTGCAATGAGTTGTCCCCGGTTGACCATGACACGAAGAGAGTCTGCTGTGTAGCCCATAGATGGCGCAATATCTGCAATAGGGCTGATTTTTACGCCTTTATTCTCAAGAGTATTGCATATGAAAGTGTCTAAACTATAAAGAAGAGAATCATAAATAATGCCCGTCATAAGCTCTGCGTTGCCTTCATCTTTTATCAGGTTGTCAATCCTGTAAAATGAATCTCTGAAATTCAGGCTATTTCCAAGTTTTGAGTCGAACTCTTCAAGTGCGGCATAATATTTGTTTCTGTCGTTATCTGCTCCTTTGATGATAACGGGAGGTAATCCCGATGCAATAAGCATGCAGTTTAGGAATATTCTTCCGGTTCTGCCGTTGCCGTCAGCGAAGGGGTGTATCGCCTCGAAAAGACAATGAAGTTTTGCAATAGAGTTAATGTATGTAGAGAGCTTTATTCCGCCTGCCATATAAGCCTTTCTCGACTTTATGATATGTTCAAGGAAATGATTTTTTATGAGATATTCAATGTCAACGTAGTCTGGCGGAGTGTGTTTTGAGCCTGTTATTACGATATGATCTCTGCGGAAACCTGTGTCGTTGTCTCCTTGGCGCAGAGTGGAGTTGATGGTTTTGATGATTGCGGAGGTAAGGAACGAGTCTGTTTTGTCCACGTAGTCGTTGTATGCGAGTCCGTAGAATGTATTGGCAGCTTGGTGGTAGTTGACAGCTTTGTCAACATCGTCACTATTGTTTTTATATTTCTTATTGCTGAACACATCTTGGAGTGATTTCTTATCTACGAAATATCCTTCAATTAATATGGAGTTTCTTGTCTCTTCTGTGAGCAGATACAGCCATTCGTTATTGGTTACGACTGGCGAAGATATGCCGCCGAGTTTATTCAGTAAGGAGAGGCGAGGGTTTAAGAGTTCATCTGAAATGTTTTGCATCTTGTTACGCTCGTAAAGACAGTTTTAATGTAACTGACTATATTGTAACAAAATTGTCCTTGTTACGCTAGGGATAAAATTATCAAACGTAACAAAGAGCGAGAGGCGCAAATTATTTTATAAGTATTTTGACTGCAATCTCTATTTTGTGTGATTGGCTTTGAATCTGGCTTCAGTTAAAATGGCGTTGTTGATTGTGTTGAAGCAGTTCATGAAGAAACATAAATAATATTGCCTTCAGTGTCAAAACGAAATTAATTGCGTATTGATACCCATATTTACGTTTAATAAGCAGCAAATTGCATGTTGGAACGTTGATTCTTGCGCCGGGTTGAATATTTAAACAAAAAAAGCACCGGATCGCTCCAGTGCTTTTGAATGTATTCTTTATATTTATTAATTATTGTGTTGCTATTTTTTAATTTAAAATTGTCGACTTTCAGGGTGAAAGTTGGTGTCTAAACAATATTAATGTTTAGCGTTTAGGTTTAATATTTTGGTTTCTTAGACGCTATCCTGTTGAGATAGGTCTGCAGGTCTTTTGCCGTGTAAAAAACGTTTCCACCGTCTTTACGGTAGCGAGGACCTCGGCCGATACACCGCCATTTTGCGAGATTCGCAGGAGTGGTGTGTAGTAACGCAGCAGTTTCCTCGATGCTGAATGTTGCATCAATTCGAGAAAATTTCTGCTGATTGGTAATTTCAGCGATGAGCTGATGGGACAATTCGAAAAATTTCCTATCGATATAGGAATTGTGTTTGCGCATAATAATGTGCACGATGCGTAGGAACAGAATGTTCATATGTTGCTCCGTATAAAACGCATAACATATTAATATTGCTAGATAAATTTTGTTGTGGTGTTTTTTTATTGTTATAATGTTGAATAGTGGGAAAATCAGACATCTAGTGTCCGCTTAAAGACGCAACATCTGTGCGTTTATTCGCCGTAGCGATTCCACCCCGTTGAGCTGGTGGTTATACGTGTCCTCAATTAAATTGATGACTTCATATTTTAGTTCGATTTGTCTTGTTTGTCAATGCGTTTCTTGACAATAAGCTCGCTCATTTCTCTAAGTCTGGCAGGGTTGACATGTGTATATTTTAATGTTGTTTTTGCGTCTTTATGTGTCATTAGAGCCATGATATCTCTCATTTCGGTTTGATTAAAGTGGAGTTGTGTTGCAAAATTATGACGGAGATCGTGTAGTCTGAAATTTGTTAATCCAGCCATTTCTTTAATTTTTTTCCAATGTTTTGAAATGTTTACCCAGTTTTTATCGTTTTTAGACGTGAAGACAAATTCTGAGTCTGAGCCATTTGCCATTTGTTCGGCTAAAACAGTTTGGGCAGCAGAGTTAAGTACAATTGTATCAAGGGAGCTGTCCTTGTTGGTGAACTGTATGGTCCATAAATGCGTATCTATCTGTGACCACGTGAGATTGAGAATAACAGATTTGCGCATGCCAGTATGGAGATACAGAGTGATCATATTGGCTATTGTTTTGTTTTTGTACTCGGCGAGAACATTTAATAGAGCGTCAGTTTGTTTGTCATTCAGATACCGTATTAATGTGTTATCGTATTTTGCCAACTTTAAATAGTGAAAATCTGCGGGATTGTTTTTTAAAAAATTATGCTGATATTTCAGGTAATTAAATATTTGTCGTATGATTTTAATATGGTGCTCAGCGGTGGCAGGAGCCATAATTTTTCCGTTTCTCGTAGGTGATTTCAAGAGCTTATTATAAAATTGCTGAACGCGTGCAGCTGTTATTTCATTTAAGATCTTATCGCCAAATTCAGGGAGAATTCGGTAACTTAAACGACTAATGTCTGCTTTGATACTACTTTTCCCATTAGCGAAATCTCTGAGATATAACTCTGCCGCCTCTCTGAAAGTCATGAATGCCCCAATGTCTTTTGTTATGCCGTGTTTGCGCAACTTCATGTTAGCTGAACGTATTTCATTGGCATAAGCTATGGTGACGCCTTCGGATGCCCACCCAATTTTTGTTCTGAACGTTTTATATTTGCCGTCGACCGTTTTTCTCTTTTCAGAAAAATAGTAGCAACGATCCGGTTTACTGTTGTGTGTTTTTTTCGCAGATTCGTAATAGACGACACCAGGGTAATTAGTTGTAATAAATTTTACTCCCATGACTCACCTCATAAATCAATATAGTGTTTTTTAGAGGATTTGTCAAATAAAAAGCTCTTATTTAATAGTCATATAGCTTGAATTTCTTTGCGCCATATTTGCGCCAAAAAGGGTAATCCAGAGAAATTATCAGTAACTTAGAGTAATTTTGAATTTTTAGGATATTTCTGATAAGTGATTGAAAACATTGGTAAAACAAACGCCCCCGGCATGACTCGAACATGCGGCCTCTGGATTAGGAATCCATCGCTCTATCCGCCTGAGCTACGGGGGCGTGAAAGAAATTTCTATATATTGAGGAACTTTTTGTCAAGTTATTTCTTTTTTCTGAAAAGTCTGCTATGTTGTTGCCATGAAAAAACTAATCATTACTGCAATTCTCATGTTATCAGCTATTTACGGCGCATTTGCCGATATGCCCGCCATAGACAAAAATATCGTGTCGAAACGTATGGTCATGGTCGGGTTCCATGCAACAGACTATAAAGACGAAGAGCTGAAAGAGCTTAAGCAACAGATAGAAAACGGACTTGTGGCCGGAGTCGTGTTCTATGGATACAACATCGAATCAAGACGTCAGGTCAAAAGACTCATTGCGGAGCTGAACAGCCACAACAGATCATTCGTTCCCCTTATGATGGCTGTGGACGAAGAGGGCGGCCGGGTACAGAGGCTCACGGTTGACAAAGGTTTTGTTGAAGAGCCTACTGCCCAGTACATCGCAAGGCATATGACGCCTGACCAGGCGGAGAAAGTTTATGAGCTAACCGCCAGAGACCTTGCCGACGTTGGTTTTAATGTGAATTTCGCCCCCGTTATCGACCTGAACATCAACCCTGCGTCCCCTATAATCGGCGGCATCGAACGCAGCTATTCATCAAACGTTGATACTGTCGTGGCTTATGCCAAGGCTTTTATAAACGCCCACAGAAAATACGGTGTGATAACCTGTCTTAAGCATTTTCCCGGGCATGGAAGCTCTAAGAAAGACTCTCATCAGGGCTTTACTGATGTCACGGACACATGGAACGATATAGAGCTTGAGCCTTTCCAGAGGCTTATCTCCGACGGCTACGCAGACATGATTATGACTGCGCACGTTTTTAACGGCGGAATCGACCCCGACTATCCCGCAACACTCTCCAAAAAGACCATTTCGCTCCTGCAGGACATGGGCTACAAAGGCATAATCATCAGTGACGATCTGCAGATGGGAGCCATAGCCGACAACTACAGTTTCGAAGATACCGTTAAACTGGCGGTTGGCGCAGGAAACAACATACTGCTGTTTTCCAACTACTTTTTTTATGAAAAACGATACCCTGAAAAAGTCCGTCAGGTACTGGGGATTCAGGTCAATTAATTATCAGATTTTCTAATGACATGCCCGAAGGTTTCTGATATAAAAAATCTTCCGCTACAGGTGCGTCCATTTTCAGAAATAAACAATAAAAGGTGTCTTTAAATGAAAGCAAAAGTGTATGTGAGGCTCAAAAACGGCGTCCTCGACCCTCAGGGCCAGACAATTCAAAGCTCAGTTGAGAGAATGGGTTATGATTTTGCAAAAGAGGTAAGGGTCGGCAAAGTGTTTGAGATAGAGGTTGAAAGCGAGGCCTGCCGCAAGGACCTTGAGAAAATAGCATCTACAATGCTTGCAAACATGATCATTGAAGAATACAGCATAGAGTTTGAGGCGTAAGCATGAAAGCCGGAGTTGTTGTTTTTCCGGGGTCAAACTGTGACCACGACTGCTATCATGTGCTTAAGCACGTCATCGGTGCGGACACGGTTTTCCTCTGGCATAAGGATACCGACCTTCAGGGTGTTGACCTCGTTGTCTTCCCCGGCGGGTTTTCATATGGCGACTACCTGCGCTGCGGTGCAATTGCGAAGTTTTCGCCCATAGTTAACGAAGTTATCAATTTCGCCGGAAACGGCGGTCATGTGCTTGGAATCTGCAACGGATTTCAGGTGCTCACAGAATCGGGTCTTCTTCCCGGCGCACTCCTGCGCAACAGAAGCCTGAAATTCAAATGCGAATATGTAAACCTGCGTGTAGACAATACGGACACCCCCTTCACCAACCTTTATGCGGCTGGCGAAGTTGTGCGTATCCCCATTGCCCATGCGGAGGGTAATTACTATATAGATGCCGACGGCCTTAAATCGCTGGAGGACAACAGACAGGTTGTTTTCCGTTACTGCGATGACAACGGCACGGCAGAGGACGATTCAAACCCCAACGGCTCACTGGGCAACATTGCGGGAATAGTTAACAAGCAGGGCAACGTTCTGGGTATGATGCCCCACCCCGAAAGGTGTGCGGAGGGTGTTATGGAGACCAGAGACGGTTATTTCCTGTTTGAATCCATAGCAAAATTTATCGGGGGCTGCAAATGAGCGTATACGAAAAATTCGGTTTCCCCGAAGTAACTGCCGAGGCGGCGAAGGGCATGGGTCTTTCCGCCGAAGAGTTTGCGGGTGTTAAGAAACTTCTGGGCAGAACGCCCAACTATATAGAGCTTGGCGTAATCTCATCGATGTATTCCGAGCACTGCAGCTACAAGTCAAGCCGTGTGCATCTGGCAAAATTCCCCACAAAGGCACCGTGGGTTGTTCAGGGCCCCGGCGAGAACGCAGGCATCATCGAGGTCGACAACGACGGCCTCTGCGTATGCTTCAAGGTTGAATCCCACAACCACCCCTCATTCATCGAACCTTTTCAGGGAGCGGCAACAGGGGTAGGCGGTATCCTTCGCGACGTTTTCACCATGGGCGCAAGACCCGTTGCTGCTATGAACTCACTGCGTTTCGGAAAACTGGACAAACCTAAGAACCGTCAGATATTTGAAGGCGTTGTGGCGGGGATCTCTCACTACGGCAACTGCTTCGGCGTTCCCACAGTTGGCGGCGAGGTATATTTCAACAGCTGCTACGACGGCAATCCGCTGGTAAACGCATTCGCTCTGGGCGTTGTCCGCAAGGAGAACATCTATCTGGCGAAGGCGGAAGGTCTCGGCAACCCCGTTATCTACGTCGGTGCGAAGACCGGACGTGACGGAATCCACGGCGCAACCATGGCCTCCGAGGAGTTCAACGAGAACAGCGAGGCTAAACGCCCCAACGTACAGATTGGCGATCCGTTCAAAGAAAAACTTCTGCTTGAGGCCTGCCTTGAGCTTATGAAAACAGACTTCATTGTAGGTATTCAGGACATGGGAGCCGCAGGGCTTACCAGTTCCTCCTTTGAGATGGCCTCCAAGTCGGGTTCGGGCGTAAGGCTTGATCTGGACAGGGTGCCCATGCGTGAGAAGGGCATGAATCCCTATGAAATAATGCTTTCCGAGTCACAGGAGCGTATGCTTATGGTGGCGAAGAAAGGATATGAAGACAAAGTTAAAGAGATCTTCGATAAATGGGATCTGGATGCCGTTGTTATAGGTGAAGTTACCGATGACGGCTATGTAAGGCTGTTCTGGGAAGGCGAAGAGGTTGCGGCTCTTGAGGCGGCTCCTCTGGCCGACGAGGCACCCAAATATAACAGACCCTATTCAAGACCCGACTATATGGACGAGCTTCAGCGTCTGCCCAAAGTAGATGCGCCTGCAAATCTCCAGAAAGTTCTGGAAACTCTGCTTGCCAACGAGACCATAGCATCCAAAAGATGGGTATGGGAGCAGTATGACCACATGGTTCGTGTGGGCACTGTTCAGCTTCCCGGTTCGGATGCGGCCGTCATCAGGCTTAACGAGTCAGAGAAGGGCGTTGCCATATCAAGCGACTGCAACAGCAGATTCTGTCTGCTCAACCCCTTTGAGGGTGGAAAAGCGGCGATAGCCGAATCAGCCAGAAACGTCGCCGTCAGCGGCGCACGCCCCAGAGCCTTCACAAACTGTCTGAACTTCGGAAACCCCGAAAAGCCTGAGATAATGTGGCAGTTCGTTTCGGCGGTGGAGGGTATGGCGGAAGCGGCAAAAGTGCTTGAAACACCTGCCATCAGCGGAAACGTTTCCCTTTACAACGAAACAGAGGGCAAACCCGTACACCCCACACCCACAGTGGTTATGGTGGGCGTGTTCGACGACGTTACAAAGCGCATCGGCTCATACTTCAAAAGCATGGAGAGCGCAGTCTATCTGCTGGGTGAGAACACAGGCTACATGGGCGGAAGCGAATATCTGGCATCCATCCACGGACTTGAGCGCGGCGATGCTCCCGAGGTCGACCTTGAGCGTGAGAAGGGCATAATCGATTTCATGTGCGAAGCGGCCGACAGAAGACTTGTCAAATCTGCCCACGACATATCCGAGGGCGGTATTGCGGTTGCTCTGTGCGAGATGTGCTTCGGCGGCGGAAACGTCGGCGTGAACGTTAAGCTGGAGAGCGGAATACGCAATGATGCACTGCTTTTCGGTGAAAACCACGGACGTGTCATACTTGAGATAGATGTTAACAACGCACAGGCCATAACAGCCCTTGCGGAAAAATATAATCTGCCTATATCGAAGATTGGGCGTACATGCAGCGGACTTATCGAGATATCCAACAAAACCGACAAACTGATTTCATCAAAAGTGTCGGAACTCGAAAAAATCTGGAAAAACAGCATCGGAGATAGAATGAAATGATTTTTGATAAATTTCACGAAGAATGCGGGGTAGCGGGAGTACACGGAAACAGAGAGGCGGCAAATCTTGTCTATCTGTCGCTGTACTCGCTTCAGCACAGGGGTCAGGAGGGAGCGGGAATAGCCGTTACCGACAGATCGAAGATCGTGTATGAAAAAGGCATGGGTCTTGTGGCCGATATTTTCAGCCAGGAGAAGCTGGACAAGCTTCAGGGCGATATCGCCATCGGGCACAACAGATATTCCACCACAGGGGTCTCAGCCCTTGCGAACACCCAGCCCATAACCGTTACCATCAATTTCGGTCAGATATCGCTGGCACACAACGGAAACATTGTTAATGCCGACGAGATAAAAGAGGGTCTTGTTGCCAGAGGAGCGATCTTCGGTTCAACATCCGACTCTGAGGTCATAGTCCACCTCATTGCAAAATGCGGCAAGGACAACCTTATTGACGCTATCACCGATTCTCTGCGCAGGCTGAAAGGTGCTTTCTCGCTGCTTATCATGACAAAAGACAGAATGATAGGCGTGCGTGATGCCATGGGCATGCGTCCGCTGGTTCTTGGCAAACTCAAGAACAACGGATACATCCTCGCATCGGAAACGGTTGCGCTTGATCTTATTGAGGCCAGCTTTGTCCGTGAGATTGAGCCGGGCGAGATGGTCATAATCGACGACGACGGCATCAAATCCATTTTCCCCTTTGAAAAGACAACACCTAAGCCCTGCATATTCGAGCATATTTACTTTGCACGTCCTGATTCCTATCTTTTCGGACGCAACGTTTATGAGGTTCGTAAAAAATTCGGCAGATGGCTTGCGAAGGAGACGCCTGTTGAGGCGGACGTGGTTATCCCCGTTCCGGATTCAGGTGTCGTTGCCACTCTCGGCTATGCCGAAGCGAGCGGCATCCCTTTTGAGATGGGTCTTATGAGAAACCACTATGTGGGCAGAACCTTCATCGAACCCAGCCAGTCCATCCGTCACTTCGGAGTTAAGATAAAGCTTAACCCCGTAAGAGAGGTTATAGACGGCAAAAGGGTTGTTGTGGTTGACGACTCCATCGTAAGGGGAACCACCAGCCGTAAGATCGTAAAAATGCTTCGTGAGGCGGGCGCAAAAGAGGTGCATATGCGCATCAGCTCACCCCCCACTGCATTTCCCTGCTTCTACGGTATAGATACCCCCACAAGAAAAGAACTTATCGCTTCGACACACACTGTCGAGGAGACCAGAAAATACATCACTGCGGACAGCCTCGGCTATCTGAGCATAGAGGGTCTTATGGACTGCGTGGGCAGCGAGAACTACTGCCATGCTTGTTTTTCCGGCGAATACCCCACCATGCATAAAAACAGTGAGTAGGAGTTTTTTGTATGAATGACGTTATAGTAATCCGGGTTTTCGGCAGCAGTATGGAGTTTGTCTCCGGCTGAGGCCCCTCGTTTTCGCCCGCAGGCTGCGGGTCAAGACAGGATCCCTACGAACAGATGTCATACAAGCTGGATGCGCTTCTGAACAGCGAGTTCGGCCCGGACAGAGTGGATTTTAAATATGTTGATGTTGCCTCTCCTGAGATTCTGGACTACATAGACGATATCGGTTCCATTGTCGAAGGAAGGCTGACCCTGCCCTATGTAACCATGAACGGCGAGCCGCTCTGCTGGGGACTTTCGGACGCAGGGGACATCATGACCAGACTGAAACTGAAACAACAGCAGTAAAGGCCGCCCTTCGGGGCGGTCTTTTTTTATTTCCCTTGTTCATAATGCAGATATCCCTTATACTTATAATTAGATATCTATGGAAAGGGACGATGACTGAAACACACTTCGCACCAGCCGAAAGAGACGACCGGAATTCCATACTGGAGATATACAATATCCTCTCGTCCGAACCGATCTTCAAAACCCTGATGGATAAAGTTGAACAGAACATACTGATATTAAACGATAAACGTCAGACTGTTTATGTAAACCGCACTCTTATGAATAATTATGGAATAGGGGATGCGCAGATAGTTCTGGGCTTGAGACCGGGCGAAATATTCCAATGCACCAACGCACTTACGGACGGCGGCTGCGGCACTGCCGTTTTCTGCAGAGAGTGCGGAGCGGTGAACGCCATTCTGGAAACCCAGCTGAAAGGTGAAGAGCGGATTGAGGAATGCGTCATAACCTCTGCGGACGGGGAAACCTATGAGCTTTCCGTCAGCAGCAAGCCCTTCGAGTTCAGAGGCATGCGCTATACTCTCTTCTCTATCTGCGATATAGGCCGCCAGAAACGCATGAATGTCCTTGAACAGATATTCTTCCATGACATCATAAACATAGCAGGTGGCATCCACTCCATGCTCCAGCTGATTCTGGAGGAGAAGCAGGCGAAAGAGCCTGAGCGTGAGAAGCTGAACAGACTTCTGATGGCCACCTCGGAACAGCTTATCAACGAGCTTTGTGCCCATAAAACTCTCAAGGCAGCCGAAACGAACGAGCTTCTGGTGAGCAATTCCGTATTCAGCTCGCTGGATGTTCTGAAAGAAGTTGTTTCCGTGGCAGAGAATATGAAATGTTCATTCGGTAAGGTAATATACTGTGATGCGGGTAATACGGATTTCCAGATCAATGCTGACGAATCCCTTCTGCGCCGTGTGCTTCTGAACATGCTTACAAACGCCATTGAGGCCTCGTCAATCGGAGATAAAGTGACTGTTTCCGTCTGCTGTAAGGGCGGAATAGCCGTTTTTGCCGTTCACAACAAGCAGGTGATCCCTCTGGAACACAGGCATCTCATTTTCAGAAAATCATTCACGACGAAAAAGAGGGGCTCCGGTCTTGGAACCCACAGCATAAAACTTCTCACCGAAAGATATCTCCACGGACGGGTTGATTTTCATACCGACGAGGAGAACGGCACGGTTTTCCGTGTACATATTCCTATAATATTATAAGTATTATCAATATATTCCGCTTCAGATGATCCCTGCGTCTATTCCTGTGTTTAACTATTTTCTGCTGAAATAATTTAAAATCCTATCATTCTGTAATTTTTCCTGATCATGGACACTCAAGGTTTGTAATTGAAATAATTGATTTTATAGCTATACTATTTTCAAAATGCACATATAGGCCTTATTAATTCAGATTGCAGGAGACTTTTGCATGTTCGCTAAATCATTGAGAATGAAGATTTCCTTATTGGTTCTTCTCCCCGTAATGATAGCTACTCTGACAGTAGGTATCTCAAATATCCTTTCAATAAAAAACGAAAGCGCACTGGAACTGGAACAGACCAGAGAAAGACTTATGACCGAGAAAAAGAACGAGCTGAAACAGCTGGTGGATCTTTTTCTTTCTGCCGCAAACACTATTCTTAAAGATCCTGACCTGACAGAGGAGGAGGCGGCGAAGAGGGTGCAGTATCTCGCATACAGCATAAACTTCGGATCCGACGGATATTATTTCCTCTATCAGCCGGACGGTGTTCTCATTGCAAACCCCATGACGCCGGAACTGGAGGGCAAGAATAGAATAGACGTTAAAGATGATGAGGGCGTGCCGTTTATCAGGCAGATGATAGAAGAGGCGCAGAAGGGAAGCGGATATGTTCCCTATAAAAAACTCAAAAAATCCAAGAACGCCATAATGCCGAAACTCAGCTATGCGGCGATGATCCCTGAACTTAACTGGATGGTGGGAACAGGTTTCTACATTGATGATGTGGACGACAAGCTCGCCGCAATTCAGGCGGAATCTGCTGAAAGGGTCAACAGGCTCATAATATGGACAGTTGTAATATCCGCTGCCAGTGCTGTGCTTTCCGTTCTGCTGGCAGGTTTTCTCCTCCGCTCCGTAATAAACAATATCAAAAATGTCGGTGAAGTTCTGGGCGAAATATCTTCCGGCGAGGGAGATCTCACAAAACAGCTCCCCGTGAACAGTCAGGACGAGGTCGGCAGACTTTCGGTCTATTTCAATACGTTCCTTATGAAACTGAAAGAGATAATATCATCCATACAGTCCTCGTCACAGTCGGTGGCTTCAGGCAGTGTTGAACTGGCATCTGCAACAGAGGAGCTGTCTGTCACCATAAGAGATCAGGCGGCGCAGATTTCGGGCGTTGCGGCGGCCACAGAGCAGATAAGCATTTCATCGGAGCAGATCGCAGTGAACCTCAGCAACAACGTTAAGCTGGCCGACAAGACCGAAAAGAACACCGAAGAGGGCAGCAGAATGCTCCAGAAGGCCGTTGATGAGGTCGTGGTTATCAAAAGCAGGGTGGACGAGCTTGGACAGGCAATCGGCCGTCTGGCGGATTCATCTCAGGAAATAAACGTAATACTGAACGTTATCAGCGACATCGCAGACCAGACAAACCTGCTGGCTCTTAACGCCGCCATTGAGGCCGCAAGAGCAGGGGAGCACGGAAGGGGCTTTGCGGTGGTTGCGGACGAGGTGCGCAAACTGGCGGAAAGAACCCAGTCTGCCACAGGCGAGATAAGCGTTATAGTCGAGAACTTCCGCAAGGAGTCCATGAAAGCCTCAGGAGACATGGGGACAGCCCTTAAACACGTCGACTCAGGCGTGGATACCATGAAGTCCATATCGTCGTTCTTCGATGAAATAGTGGCTTCTGTGAAGGCAATGAACGACATGAACGGAGTAATTGAAACATCTATCCGTGAGCAGCTTTCGGCCATCTCCGGAATAAACGATAATACGCAGACAATTTCCGCAGGAATAGAGCAAAGCTCAAACGCACTGCACGAGATATCCAGAACGGTTAATGATCTGGAGATGCAGTCTAATGATATGATGGTTATGGTCGGCAAGTTCCGGGTCTGATTTCAGGTTATACCGCATCGCGCTTCTGCGTTGAAGGTTTAAAAATCGTCATCATGTACTTCTATGTACACTCAGCCGATTTTTAAACCTTCGCCTTGACCCGCTCGGGTCTAACCTGAAATTTATATTTTGCGCTTATAACCTTTACAAAGACGTACACTGCGCATATTTTTTCTCACACGCCTTGAACTGCTCGGTTCTAAGCACAAACAAGAACAATATAAAGCCCGCTTATGCGGGCTCAGACTGATGACAAAGTCGATTTTTTTGTTTTATCTCCCCCTTTAATAAAGGGGGACCAAGGGGGATTTACATTTAATACCAATGAAAATCCACCCCAGCCCTCCTTTCCGGCTAGCCCGGTGCAGAAACAGTTGCATAAAATAGTGCAAATGTTTTGTCAAAGGAGGGAGCAATGCAGTTATTTTAGTGTATCAACAACCTGAGCCCGCTTATGCGGGCTTTTTTAATGATATGCTTTAACGTCGGGATATCCGGTGACATCGTTAGATAAAAAAAGCCCCGCCGGAGCGGGGCTTTGTAGTTACTTAACGTAGAATTGCTGAAGTGCGGGATTGACCTCAATCTTGGCCTTTTTCTTAAGTGCCGCGATGTAGTCGTTGACCGCTTCGTCCTGCTTAACACTGAGCAGTGATGTGGATATCTGCTCTTTCAGTGTGGCGGATACGGGAGCCGCAGGAGGAGCGATGCTGACCACCTGAACAAGGTAGACGTTCGCACCTACTGTGTAGGGCTTGGCCAGAAATGAACCGGGCTTGGATGCGAAAACAGCGTCCATAAGGTCGTTGTTCATGCCCAGACCCTCGATGGGTTCGTTTCTGTTGAAAGCCTTTGTTGTGGTAAAAGATTTACCGGCCTTAGCAGAAGCCTCTTCGATGGTTTTGGATTTTGCAGCCTCAAGAGCGGCCTTCTCAGCGGCTTTAACACTCTGTTCAGCGTTATATTCCATTGCGACCCTGTTCTTTATCTGCTCATACTTAGGGATGTATGAGGGGAACTTGTCGGTCATTTCAAAGATTACTTTTTTGTCGTCAAAGTCAAGGATCTGGCTGATCTCAGTTTTTGTCATAGCCATGATTCTTTTGGCAAGGTCGGGTTTTCCGGCAAGGGGTGAACCTTCGCCTGTCTCTGTCACGCCTTCAAGTTTAGCAACGGGGAGTTTGCCGCCGTTCTTTTTGTTGTAGGCCGTGATGTTGGATTCGGATACGATCTCTTTGTATTTGTCGAATACAAAGCTCTTGAATGCGGCCTGACCCTTCTCTTTTTTAATAAGGTCGATTATCTGAGCTTTTGCCTGCTCTTTTGAGGGGCTTGCCTCTATTTTGTGGTCGATTGTTTTTATGATGTGGAAGCCGAAATCTGTTTTAACTATGTTCGATACTTCGCCGTTTTTAAGTCTGAAAGCTTCAGTTTCAAACTCAGGAACCATCTGACCTTTGCTGAAATAGCCAAGGTCGCCGCTCTGCTGACCGCTTGAGTCTGCGGAATACTTTTTAGCCATCTCTGCGAAATCAGCTCCGGCCTTTATCTGAGCCAGAACATCAGCTGCAAGCTTCTGCTTAGCGTCAACGTCGGCTTTGTTGGTCCAGTCTTCAACTCTGAAAAGGATGTGTGAAGCTTTAACGCTTTCGGGTTGAGTGAGAGTCGCTTTATTTCTCTGGAAATAGTCGTCAACCTCTTTGTCTGAAACGGGAATGTCCATGTTCTGAACAACAGAGGGGTCAAAAACCAGAGCTATGAAGTTAGCTTTCTCGGGGACTCTGTATTCTTCTTTGTGTTCGTCATAGTATTTTTTAAGAACTGCATCATCTGTTACGTTTGTAAGATAGCTGTCGGCGTTGAAAGCTATAAAGTTAATAACAGCAGTTGAGCTGCGGTATTTGTATTCGTTTTCGATCTCTTTGGGAGTAACGGCCACGCTGCCTTTAATAACTTCCGTCATCTTCTGGCTGGTGATGTCGTCTTTAACCTTCTGTTCGAAAACGGCGGGGGTCATTCTGTTTCTGGCGAGAATCTCTGTGTACTGTTCGATATTGAACTGACCGTCAGTCTGGAAAGACTGCATGTTCTGGATAGCCATCTGAACTTCGGCATCCGAAACGGGTATGTTGAGTCTTTTGGCTTCTTCAATGAGAAGTGCCTGAGCGATAAGCTCGTTTACGACCGTTTTCTCAAGAATGTTGTCCTTGGTAAGCTCGTCTGCCTGAGCTCCGAAGAGGCTGCGGAAGTTTTCTCTCGTTGCGTCAAGCTTCTGGCTGTAGTCCGCATCGGTGATAACTGTTTCGTTGACCTTGATGGCAAAGTTGCTCTGGGCGATCTGGTCGCCTATGCCCCATGCAAAGAAGATCGTGCCTATGAAGGCTGCGATTACGAACCAAAGGGCGAATACGGTCAGTTTTTTCTGCTGTCTGAACTTGGAGATCATAATGAATACCTCGTGAGGTAGAATTTGACTGAACTGAATGTTATCCAGTTAAAAATTTAAGACCCGACAGGGTGACTCCGGCACACAAATTAACCCACTACCGTTGCTTTCTTCCGAACCTGGCGGGGTTCGCGGGAAACCTGTTGCAGAGACCCCATCGGGCCAGCCTGATATTCTCTTTTAAAACATCGAAACGGAGAGGGAGGGATTCGAACCCTCGGTACGTGTTAGCGTACACACACTTTCCAGGCGTGCTCCTTCAGCCTGACTCGGACACCTCTCCTTCGTGATTCCAAAAAGGAATCAAATGTATATCAGGCTTTCACTTTAATGTCAATAGTATGGTTTTATTATTCCCATATTTTTTAGGGGAGCCTATTTGACAATGATCTTGGCGGGCTTATCCGTCTTTTTGATTTTATAGTAAACGTATGGGGTCTGCCATTCTTTGTCACACTTTACAGGTTCAGCGTATACAACTATATATTTATCGGTCTCATCGATCCGGTAGACATTGATGCATGAGTCGCCGGCCTCCTTTCCCAGATATGCGGTCAGCAGGGAGAAATTACCGTAGTCGAAAGTTGCGGTGTTTTTGCTGACCAGCGCCCTTGCCTTGTGAAAAGCGGCATACTCCTCTTCGGAGTTGAATATTTTGACACCGTACACAGGCTTTGAGAAGGAGGCGAAACCTTCAACTTTTTCAAATGATGAAAGAGTGCTCCTGTCGCCCATTGCAAATGCCATCACCGCAGAAAGAATCAATAATGTTGATAATATGATTTTCATAATGCACCGTTGAGGTAATAGTTACTTTGTAGTAGCATACCATATATGATATTATCATATAAAATAAGTTCATGAGGGCTTGATATGCTAAAAAAAGTCAAACTGCTCCTTGCGGGGCTTTCGGTGTTATTTGCAGTTATGCCTGCTTTTGCGGCAGACACAGAAGGGAGGATAATCGGCGGTTCGGCAGCGGCAGACGGTGCGTATCCTTTCATGGTGGCCATACTGGACACCTCAAAGGGTTCGTCGGAGCTGAGCCAGCAGTTCTGCGGCGGAACACTTATCGCATCACAGTGGGTTGTCACAGCGGCGCACTGCCTTGAGGACTACCTTACGGATTTCAGCAAACTCCGTGTTCTTGCAGGAACCAACACACTTTCCAGCAGCACTTCCGGAACGAATTACACCGTTCGGGTTTCAGCTGTTTATTCACATGAAAACTACAACAGCGTGACCTTTGACAGCGATATTGCACTTCTTAAACTCAATACTGCAATTCCGCTCAGCCCTATCAGCAGAATCTCTTCATCCGGCAACACCGGATTCACCGTGGGGACTCTGGCAACTGTAACCGGCTGGGGTTCAACAGTTTATCCGGTTAATCCCCATACATACCCCACAGACCTCATGGAAGTGGATGTTCCCGTCGTGGCAAACTCTGTCTGCGATGATGTGCCTGAATACAACGGCTTAAACGATAATATGCTCTGCGCAGGCTATGCAGAAGGCGGCAAAGACTCATGTCAGGGCGACAGCGGCGGCCCTTTGTTTGTTCAGGAGAGCTCAGGATATGCGCTTATCGGTATTGTCAGCAACGGCTACATGTGTGCACAACCCAACTATTACGGCGTATATACAAAGGTTGCCAACTATAAATCATGGATAGACAGCAAAATGTCCTCCGGCTCATCTGGCGGAGGCGACAGCTCAGACAACGGCGGTGGTGGCGGCGGCGGATGCTCTGCATCGAAAGACGGTTCGCCTCTGGCATTCATCCTTATGCTGAGTGCGGCCGGAATTTACTTTATAGTGAGAAGAAAAGGAGCATAAACAACAAAACGTCGTCATCCTGAGGCATATGCCGAAGGATCTCAATTGAGATTCTTCGTTACACTCAGAATGACGCTTCTGAATCGTAAACAGTAAGGGCGGTCTGATGACCGCCCTTTTTTTACTCTATTTTTTGTCTTTATGCCTCCCTTTTACAAAGGGAGGGTTGGAGGGATTTGATTTTTTTCAGCCAAAGAATCCACCCCGACCCTCCTTTAGAAAAGGAGGGAGAGACTAAGTAACCATTTACAGTTTATCAGGAGGCCTCAAGCACCTGCATTCCGAACTCTCTGCCCCACTGATAAGCGTCTCTCAGTTCCTGCTCGGACGGGGTCATTTTGACCTTGAACGAGGGCAGGGGAGTTTTCATACGCATGGTCTTCATGATGTCCTCAGACACCTTCACACCTTCGCCGCTCCAGCCGTATGAACCGAAACATCCGCCCAGTCTGTTCACAACGTTCAGAACAACGAAATATGAGAACAGTTCCAGAACGGGGTGGGGCGCCTTGGCGTTCAGCGTAGGAGTGCCTATGAGAACCCCGTGGGATATCTCTATGGAGTCGATAAGGGTCATTATATCCGTTGTGGCGGAGTCAAACATGTCAACTTTAACGCCGACCTCTTCGATTCCCGCACGGATCTGATCCGCCAGTTTCTTCGTATTGCCGTATGCCGTAGCGTAAACAAGGGTGACCTGACGGTTCACCATGTTCTTGTAATAGCGTGCGGCGGATTTCTCATAGAAATCCATGTAAAAGTCTATCTCTTCCACAAGGATAGGGCCATGTGAAGGGCAGACCATTTTTATAGGAAGCCCCTGAATCTTTTGCAGAGCTTTGGTTATGTGCTCTTTGTAGGGGCGCATTATCATTGAGTAGTAGAAGCGGAAGGCTTCTTTGGCCTCTTCTTTTGCTGTGACCTCGCTGTTGAGCAGAACGTCGCCTTTGGGGCAGTAGTGTGCGCCGAGGAAGTCACAGGGGAAGAGTATCTCATCTTCGACAAGGTAGGTGAACATTGTGTCGGGCCAGTGCAGGAATGGGGTGTGGAAGAAACGGAGTGTCTTTCCGCCGAGGTCTATAATATCCTCGTCGCCGACAGCCCTTCCTTTAAATTCACGGTTTACGATGTTGTCCACAAATGTTTTTGCCGTTTTTGAGTAGATGACCTCAAGGTCGGGATTCATATCCAGAAGAGTGGGGAGTGCTCCAGAGTGGTCAGGCTCATTGTGGTTCAGGATAACGTAGTCGATCTTATTGACGGGGATTATCTCTTCAATTCTGGCGATATATTCTTTCTGAAAGTTAAGCTTACAGGCTTCAATGAGAGCTGTTTTCTCTTTGCCCATAACAAGATAACTGTTATATGTCGTTCCGTGTTCAGTGGGGATGACTATATCGAAGATCTCAAGCTCAGGATCCTTTACGCCGACCCAGTAAATATCTTTTTTAAGCTCAGTTGCATGCATATTTCCTCCAGCAAAATAAGTGAAAAAAAGCCGCCGTATGTTTGCTGCGGCGGCTTTATTTCTTAGTCCTGATAAGCCTCAAAGCTGTCTTTGCCTACGCCGCATTCGGGGCAGACCCAGTCTTCGGGGATGTCTTCAAATGCCGTTCCGGCATCGATTCCGCCATCGGGGTCGCCAACTGCCGGGTCATAAATCCAGCCGCAGATTGTACAGATATACTTCATATAGACCTCCTTTTAATAAGAGTATACTTATCCTTTTATGCAAGTCAAATCTTTTTGATTTCAGCGTTCGTGATTCCTATCTTCTTGAGCAGTCTCTCTTTTATTATAGAGATGACTTCCTGATAATCCCTGTCGGTCAGGTTGAGCTGGCCTCCTGCAGATTTCATGTGACCGCCGCCGGTTCCAAGGCCTTTAACAAGGCTTATGGCCATTCTGCCCACCGCAGTGCGGATGGATTTTGACCTGAGAGAGAAATATCCGGCGTTGTCTATACGCCCGACAACGAACGTCCATTTTATATCCCTCATACGAAGGAGAAAATCGCTCGTTTCCGCTATCAGGTCGGCGTTTCTGACCTCGCCCAGATCGCAGAATATCAGATTATCAATTATCTCTGAACATTCTACAGCCTTTTTCAGGTTTTTGAAATAGTATCTGGGGACTTCCGGATTTTCTATTTTGGTGAGTTTTTTATGTGAAATATAGGGGAAGATGTATGACATCATCGCCTTGTCGGTGCATGTGCTGGTTCGTCCCGAACCGACTGTGTCGGTTTTTATTCCGTAGTAAAGAGCTGTGGCTGTGTCGGTGTCGGGGATTATGCTCAGATGCTTCATATATTCGGTGATAATGGTACTGGTGCTGCCCGCATCGGGGCGTACATCGTTGATGCGTATTTCGGCTGTGCTGTTTCTGTAGTTGTGATGGTCTATGACAACGTCCGCCTTAAAGCCTTCGGGAATATAAACGTTTCCGGCTTTGGGCTGGGTGTCGACAACGATAAGGTAGTCATAGCGTGCGAAATTCAGCTTCATGGAGCTGTGCATCTCTATTTTGCACATACGGAGAAGCTCACGGTTTTCGGCTCGGCCGACAATTCCGTGGAACGCAACGGTACATCTTTTTTTAAGACGCTCGGAGAGGATGAACCGAAGCCCTGTTGCCGCCGCTATGGTATCGGGGTCGGGGTTGTTGTGGGTCAGGATGAGAACTTTTCTTCGGGGCTTAATATCCTCTAAGATTCTATCTATCATGACAAAGATTATTACTCCTGCGGCGTAAAATCAAGGAGAATATTCCCGCCCTCAAGTTTAGATGCTTTGAAACCATAGTTCTTTTCAATTCCCTGCAGTTTCTTAAGCAGCATATCGGGGGAAACATATATCTCCGCTTCAACGTCCAGCGATTTTTCCGCAAAGCCTTTTATGCTGTAGGAGGTGATGAAGGTTTTGTTCTTCAGCGTTTCCATAAGGTTCTTGGGCGTTGCGAAGTTCGCATAGTTTGCGGCAGTGAGTGTTATTTTTGTCAGTTCTCTGTCAAGAGAGGGTGCGGGTATGGCTCCCTCACGCACGGAATAGAGTGCGAGTTCCATCGCATTATATATTGCAGTGGCAATGCACGATGCCTGGGACTGGCCTGTGCCCTCGCCTGATGTTTTTTGTGATGGGTATTCCTTGGCTTTTCCGGCGATGCGAACGTTCAGTGTTGCCGTACATTTTCCGCCGCTGAAGCTGGTTTCGGCTTTAATATCGAAAAGGTATTGTGCGGCTGAGTTCTGGAAGGCCGAATATACCAGATCGGGAATTGCGCTGTCTGCCACAGAGGAGAGGAACTCCATCTGCTTTTTGGTGCTGAACGAATACTTTTTCAGTGCATTCGCTATGGCCGAGTTGGTTTCATAGGTATCGTGTGCGGAATCGATAACGTATACTGCGTTATCGGTTCTGGATTTTATCATATAGTTGACGTCTGAAAGGCTTAGTTTGTCCACGTCGGCTATAACGGAATAGGTTATGGTGCCGTGGCTGTAGCGTCTGTCCACTATTTTGTAGCTTCTGATGAACTTGAAATATTCCGATGTTATCTCCGGAACCTCGCCGCCCTGTTCCTCTGCCTGTCTGGAGAAATAGTTGTAAAGGGCGTTTATGAGAGCGCCTGTTTTGGCGTTCTGGTCTGCCTGTTTTATGTTGTCACCCTGAACTGTAACGGTCGAAGAACCGTTAACGACAAGGGCATGGGCGTTAAATGCGAAAAACAGCGCAACTGCGGCTGTTAAAAAAAGCTTCTTCATTCTGTCAGTCTCCGCTCTCATATTCTGTGGTGCTGTAAACAGACGAACTGTATCTGCCGAGGCCTTTCAGTCCGAGGGTCAGCATTATAACATGCTCAACGTCGCTGGCATTGCTGACTGCAACGTTGCGTATCTGCGTTTTTCTGATGTAGGAAACACCTGCCTCCCAGCATTCGCTCTTGTAGAGCAGTGAAAGGGCGTCATCGACGGATGTGTCGGCCTTTGCCGAGAGCTTGTTGTTCCATCCGGAGCTTGTTCTGGTGTAGGCAAGGTCGTATACAGGTGTAGTATATGTTATTTTGCCCTGTATGGTAGTGTTTTTATCATCGCTGGTCTCTTTGTCGAATGCAAAGCGGCCGGATATGACGAATTTTCCGTAGGTCAGGCTGAGCCTTGTGAGGAAAAAGTCGACATCCTTCTCATAGTAATTGTACTGGTGCTCAAGATAGCCGTAGAACCCGCCTATTGTGGAGTATTCCGCTTTAGAAACCAGTGGTTCGTAGCGTTTGTCCTGTCTGGTCATTTCATATCCCTGAATATTCTCCAGTTTCAGTGTCCAGTCGTGTGATTTGAAATAGTTTTTCAGTGAATATGAGTAGTTGCGGGTCTCGTCTATAACGTCCTGATCGATATAGTCAACCAGATTTGTCTGGTCTATGTCGGGGGTCTGGGTGTATCTGAGGGTGTTATATATCGAGTGTCTGAAATTTTTGTAGTTTCTGAATATCTCGTTCATGGCAAAGGAGTAGTCTATGGTATACATTCTGCGGGTGATGGTGTCGCCGTCCACATTGAGATACGCAAGTCCGGAGACTTTGTCCGTCTGGGGCATTGTCATGTCGAAGTTGCTTTCGAAGTTGTACCACTTGGTTAAATAGCCTGTTACCGAGGGAGTAAACGTACCTATATAAACAGGTACGGGCTTGTAAAACATCAGGCTTGCGTGGTCTCTTGAGTAGTCTATCTTGCGGTTCTCCTCGGTTGAGGTTGCATAGTTGTATATGAACTTGGTGTTCCGGACCTCATCGTGAGCCGCATAGTACCTCACGCTTACGGGCAGATCCGATATGTCCTTTTCAGCCGATATAGAAGGCTTTAGATATGTGTGCTCCTTCATGTATGAGCTTGTGACGGTGTAGGACATGGTGTCGTTGTATTTAAGGGTTATGTCGCTGAATCTGGATCCGTAGGAAAGCTGTATGTTGTTGTAGAAATTTTCGTCTTCGTTGTCATAGTTTCTGGCGAAGTTATAGTCTTCGTAGTCGTCCTGATAGCTGTAGTCCGATACCGCTTCAAGGTCGATGTCCAGTCTGAGATTTTTTGTGATGGCTATTGATGAATCGTTGTAGATGAAAAATCTGCCGGATTCGATGTTCGGCCCTGTTTTCTCGGCCTCTCCGGTGGGTGATTTTCTGGATTTTGCCGCATATTCCACATAGTTGTATATGCTGCTCTCTGTGCTGGGGCGCATGCGGAACTCGTTCGCATAGAGAGTGTTGTCGTTCTGGTTGAACAGTGCGGCGAAGGTTGTGTCCTTGTCCACATCAATATTATAATAGAACTTGGGCTGTATAAACGCACCCAGATCGGAGCTGTAGCCCACTTTGGGAACAAGGAATCCCGTCTCTCTTTCGTTTTTGATGGGATATATTATATAAGGTGAGTAAAACACCGGAACGCTCTTTGCCCAGCCCGCAACGTTGAAGCCTGAGAAATAGCCGCCAACGTCTATTTTTGCCGAACTCGCAGATAGTGTCCATGCGGGGTCGTCGCCGCTGCATGTTGTGAAGGTTGTTCCTTTAAGATAATAGGAGTCCTTGCCTGTTTTGTGAACCTCATCGGCTTTGAACCAGTTGTAGGGCTGAATGAAGGCATCAGCCTGAAAGAATTTTCCCGTCTGTGCGTTGGTGTCATATTCAAGACGGTCGCAGTCGACGGTTTCGCCGTTCTCAATAATCCGGACGTTGCCGGTAGCTTCGAGAAATCCTCTGTCTTTATAATACTTTATTTCATCCGCAGTGAGAGTTCTCTCCCCCTGAAAAACCTTTACGTTGCCCTTTGCCTCGTAATAGTTTTTGTCGGACGAAATAACATTGTCAGCCTCAAGGGTGACATTTTCAGCTGCGTATGAAGACATACACAAACATATTATAAATATAGAAAAAATTAATTTCACAGGCTGCCCTTGACCAATATTTCCCTGACCGCCGCACAGAGATATAGCGAACCGCATACGAGTATATCAGTATTTTGCTTAAGTTCAACGGCTAATTTGACCGCATCCCACACATCCGCCCGCTTGTGCGCATCTGTTATTAAATCATTGACATCTATGCTTCTTTCATTGTTCGGAATCTGCGTCAGAATGACCTCTGATGCAGCCTGTTTTATGATGTTGATATGCTTCTGCGCATCCCTGTCACGGGTGCATGAAAATATTACAATTGGTTTTTTATCTTTGTAGTTTGCCATTAGCCTGTTGAGGCCGTCCTCGTTGTGGGCTCCGTCGAGCACAAATCGCCCGAAACGCTCCATGCGGCACGGCGGCAGTTTCAGGGTGTCGGGAACCGAGCCCTTTATAATATGGTCGCAAACAGCTTCGGCCAGCCGCAGATTATCCGCATAAGGAGGCTGAAATCCTCTGTGGGCTGTCTCCGAATAGTCAGACTGGATTATCCTTCTGTCCGCAAACTCCTTTCGGGCGTGGTCTGAAACCTCTTTTGTGTTTGCACCCAGAAAGAACAATGGGTTATTCTTGATTATGGCGAGTTTTTCGTTGGCTATAGATATAATGTCATTGCCCAGATATTCCATGTGATCCATTGAGATACTGGTTATGACGGGGATTTTTCTGTCCAGAATGTTTGTAGAGTCGAATCTGCCGCCCAGTCCTGTCTCAATTATGACTGCGTCCGGCTGATTCTCCATATAATAATAGAAGGCTATGAGAGTCAGGGTTTCGAAATAGGAGAGGGAGTTAATTAGTATTGACGGTTCGATGATGGAAAATATCCTGTCGAATTCCTCGCCGGAGATATCTGCCCCGTTCAGCTTTATCCTCTCGGTGACGGATGAGATGTGGGGAGAGGTGAAAAGCCCTGTTGAAAGCCCTCGGTGGCGCAGGATCTGGTCTATGAAATAAGACGTGCTGCCTTTGCCGTTGGTTCCTGCTATGTGGATGATGTTTTTTGCGATGTTGTCGCCTATGCCGTAGGATTCGGCGGCGGTCTTTATACGTTTAAGGGTGAGCTCAAGATTCTTGAACTCACCCCTGTTTTTAAAAAAGACTTCGAAAAGAGAGTACGGCATCAGCCGAAAAATTCCAGTACCTGAGAAATACCGGATTTCCAGTGTTCTCTGTGGAGAACCATATCAACCATTCCGTGCTCCAGAAGGAATTCGGAACGCTGGAAACCTTCGGGGAGCGTCTGGCGGATGGTCTGTTCGATAACTCTGGGACCTGCAAAGCAGATAAGTGCGCCCGGTTCGGCAATGTTCACATCGCCCAGCATTGCGTAGCTTGCGGTAACGCCGCCTGTTGTGGGGTCTGTGAGCAGAGATATGTGGCCGAGGCCTTTCTGGCGAAGCTTAACCAGTGCGGCAGAGGTTTTTGCCATCTGCATAAGAGAGAGGATACTCTCCTGCATTCTTGCGCCGCCTGAACAGCTTATAGTAATGACGTGTGTATTCTTTTCAATTGCGCTCTCAACGAGCCTGACGATCTTTTCACCAACAACACTGCCCATACTTCCGCCGAGGAAGCCGAACTCAATGCCGCCGATGTGAACGGGGCGGTCGTTTACTCTGGCAATGCCCGAAACGAAAGCATCGTTCATGTTCATCTTTTTGACAGCGGCTTTAACTCTGTCAGGGTATTTTTTTGAGTCTTTGAATTTGAGCGGGTCGAGGGATTTCAGGTTTTCGTCGATCTCCTGAAAAGTACCGGGGTCTATTATTATGTCTATTTTTTCCCTAGCTGAAATCGGGAAGTGCTTTCCGCACTTGGGGCAAGTCTGAAGAGCTTTGGCTACCTCTTTGTGATAGTTGATCTCCCCGCATCCGCTGCATTTAAGCCACAGTTTTTCGTCAATCTCCTTTCTTTGGTCAGGAGTAGTAACTTTCTGGACTTTATCGCGTAAAAAATCTCTGATGCCCATATTTTCTCCGTGTTTTTGTGTGTCTATACCGACATTATACCGGTATCAGAAAGTTGAATAATAAAACTGTTCAGTTTTTTTTGCAAATGTTTTCTTTTTTACCGGAAAATATGGAATGTCTGGCGGTGTCGTGTGAATAGCTGCGCAGGTGTGCATATGTCTTCGTTTGCCAGTTTCTTCAAACAGATACAGAGGAGCAGTGCCGTATGGGCGGCATCAAACAGTGCTCTGTGACGATAAGAATCGGGTAATGGTATTTTCATGTCGAAATGATGAATAAGGTTGTCGAGGGAGTAACTTTTCAGTCCTTTTTCAGCTGCACGGGACAGCTTAACCGTGTCTATTATGCATCTGAGTCCGGTGGAAAGTCCTTTCTCTTCAAGGTGATGCGTAAGGAATGAGTAGTCGAATCCGGCATTGTGTGCGGCGACTATGCTGTTTCCAGTGAACTCAAGAAATTGCGGAAGCACCTGGTATGCTTCGGGTTTATCGGCAACCATGCGAGTGTTTATGCCGTGAATTGCGTATGCCTGATAGGGAATATCGGTCTTTGGGTTTATGAGTGAGCTGAAGGTGTCCTGAAGGTCAACCACCAGACCGGGCTTGACCCTGACTGCGGCGATCTCAACCAGTCTTGCGCCCCTTGCGGGCGACATGCCGGTGGTCTCGGTGTCAAACACTGTAAAGGACATCTCCGTGAACGGAGTATTATACATCTGCTGCCTCAAAAAGTCGGATGAAGTCTGCAACGGTCATCTGCTCGCCTCTGATGTTCTGTGCCAGTCCTGCCCTGTCCAGTATCCCGTCTATGTCGGGGATGGATTTCAGGTTGTTTTTCAGTGTCTTGCGCTTAAGAACAAAAGACTGGCGAACCATATCGAGGAACCGTTTTTCCCGCTCCGGCTCAAAGTATCTCTCACGGGGATAGAACTCAAGTACAGTGGAGCGAACCTTGGTGTTAGGCCAGAACTGCCCGCCTGATATCTCTTTCAGCTTTTTCATGGTGAAGAAGTAGGATGAAATAACAGATAATGATGAATATTCCTTGCAGTTGGGTTTGGCGTTTATCCTGTCTGCCACCTCCTTCTGGAACATGAAGGTCATTTTCTCCATGCGATGGAAGAACTTAACGCAGTGCATCAGTATATCGACGGAAACGTTGTACGGCAGGTTGCCCGCAAAGGCTATCTTGCCTTCGGGGAGTTGTGATTCCTCTATCAGCATGAAGTCGGAGTGTATCAGCTTGAATTTAGGGTAAATGAACAGGTAGCGGGGCAGGAATTTTGCCAGATCCTCGTCAATTTCAACAGAGGTAACGGCTACACCTTTTTCAAGCATGGCGATGGTGAGCACACCGCATCCAGGGCCTATTTCCACCACGTTTTTGCACTCGGCAGAGGCCAGAGAGTTCGCTATGTCCTCAATGGTATGTCTGCTGGTCAGGAAGTGCTGACCGAACTTCTTCTTGGTAAATCCGAATTCATTTTTATATATTTCAAGCAAGTCGAGCATTTTTCACCATTTCCGCCGCCACTTCGGAGGCTCTTTTAATACTTGTGCAGGAGGCTATGCCTTTTCCTGCTATGTCGAAGGCTGTTCCGTGGTCGACGGAGGTTCTGATTATAGGCAGATTCAGCGTCACGTTCACGGCGTTGCCGAAAGATTCCATCTTAACAGGGATAAGCCCCTGATCGTGGTACATCACCACAACGAAGTCATAGTCCCCTTTTGCCGCCTTAACAAACAGAGAATCCGCAGGGAAAGGGCCTTCAACGTCGATGCCTTCCGCCTGTGCAATTTCTATCACGGGGCTGATAAGGGTTATCTCCTCATCACCCAGTGCTCCGTTATCGCCGGCATGGGGGTTCAGTCCGCATACTGCAATTTTCGGCTGACGTTTGCCACAGAAGAACTGTCCGGCGGAGTTTGCATTCAGAATTGCGTTCATAACCGCCTTTTCGTCCAGTTTCTCAACCAGATTCTCCATGGGAACGTGGGTTGTGGCGAGAACACAGCGAACTTTATTGCCGACCATCAGCATGGAGAAGTTGCGGCATTTTGTCAGATGTCCCAGAAACTCGGTGTGCCCGGGGAAATCGTATCCTCCGGCCTTTATGGCCGCTTTGTTGATGGGGCAGGTGACCAGTGCGTCTGCTTCACCGTTTCTCACCATCTTTACAGCTTTTTCAACGAAAAGCATGGATGCTTTGCCGTATTCCGGCTTAATGACGCCGTATTCCATATCAAATCCGAGCTTCTCGTCCGGCTCGGCAATGGTCAGCTGAGGTATTGGTCTTTTAAGGAGTTTTTCGAATGTATGCCTGATGATGTGCTCATAGGACACAAGGATTATTTCGTATTCTTCGCTTCCTGAAAGGCTTTCTGCGAATTTACAGGCTATCTCCGCACCTATTCCTGCGGGGTCGCCCGTTGTTATGGCAAGTTTAATTTTATTCATGGTTCAGAGGATATAGCATCCGCCTTTCTGTTTCAAGTGTTAAAAACTTGCGTAAAAATATCAACTAAATATTATATGTAGTATTTGAAAATGGAGCTAAAACCCTGTAAGATAAAACGCCCGATGCTAATCAAAAGGCAAAAGGGAAGGAGATAAAATGCCCCAGCTTACTAAAAACATATTCGATGAGCTCACGGAGAATATCCGTGGGGATGTATATACAGATGCGGTTCGCAGATATCTGCACTCCACAGACGGTTCAATTTTCAGAGTTGAACCCGCCTGCGTTGTCTATCCGCAGGACACCACCGACGTTGTAGAAGCGGTAAGATTTGCCAATAAATACGGTCTTTCTGTCCATTCCAGAGGCGCAGGTTCGGGGCTTTGCGGCTCGGCGGTGGGCAGAGGAATCATTCTTGATTTTGCCAAATACATGAACCAGCTGATAGAGATAGACGAACAGGGCAAAACCTTCGTCTGTCAGCCGGGCTACAGATTCGGCGAACTTGAGGTTGCTCTTAAGGGCAAGGGGCTTTTCTTTCCGCCCGATCCCTCAAGCGGTGAGTATGCGACCTTCGGCGGCATGTACGGAACCAACGCCAGCGGTGCCCATTCAGTTAAATACGGCAACGTGTCCGATTATATAGAGGATGCGGAGTTCGTAACATCAGAGGGCAAGGTTTACACATTCAGCCAGATAGCCTCAACTGACTACAACAGTCTGGATGAACCTTTCAGAAAACTGTTCGACCTGTATTCTGACAATAAAGAACAGATAGAGCAGGGATATCCCCCTGTCAGATATAATGTTTCAGGCTATAACCTCAGAAGCCTTGTCGACAGCGGAAAACTGAACCTCGGCAAGCTCATAGGCGGCTCAGAGGGCACTCTGGTGATAACCACCCGCCTGAAGTTCCGTCTGCACAAAAAGCCCACCCACGACAGCCTCGTGGTTGCGTATTTCGACAATATAATCAACTCAGCAAAGGCTACTCAGGCCATCCTGCCCATGAATCCTGCAGGAATAGAGATAATGGATAAATCCCTCCTTAAATTTGCGAAGGAATCCGACGCAAAGCTTAACGATGCCATTCCGGACGGATACGACAACGTATGCATGTTCGAGTTCGACGGATACAGCGAAGAGGAGACAACGGCTCTGGCAGAAAAGGCAAAGGCCATTCTTGAGGAGCAGAATCTTTCTCCGCTGATGTACACCGCCGCCTCCGAAGAGGAGAAGGAGAAATTCTGGGCGGTTCGCAAGGCCGCAGTGCCGATCCTTTATAAAATCAAAGGTGAGCGCAAGATCCTTGCGCTGATAGAGGATGCCGCCGTACCCACCGACAGGCTGGTTGAATATTTTGAAGGTCTGTACGAGATACTTGAGCGCAACGAGGCCAAGTTCGTGATTTACGGTCACATCGCCAAGGGACTTCTGCACACCAGACCCCTGCTGAATCTGAAAGACCCTAACGACATAGAGCTTCTGCGCATACTTGCCGATGAGGTTTTCACGCTGGTGAACCGCCTTGGCGGAGCTGTCAGCGGCGAACACGGCGACGGAAGACTGCGCAGCAAATATATAAAGATGCAGTACGGAAACCTTTACGACATCTTTATGCAGACCAAAGAGATTCTGGACAGCGGGAAACTGCTGAACCCTGAGATAAAGACCCAGCACGACGATAACCAGATGATGAAGAATCTGCGCTACGGAAAAGAGTATTCCAGCGTGGATATCCCCAATAAGAACCTTAAATGGAGCGAAGGGTTTGTAGAGGAGGCGGAGAAGTGCCACGGCTGTTCGAAATGTACAACCGTTACAACCGCCACCAGAATGTGCCCTGTTTATAAGGTTACCCGTGACGAATATTCGGCTCCCAAAGCAAAGGCGAACATACTTCGTGCGCTTTTAAGCGGCGCTGTGGACGACAGAGCGCTTTACGAAGAAGCGTTGCAGGAGGTCATAAGCCATTGTGTCAACTGCGGAAGCTGTCATATCGAATGTCCCTCTGCGGTTAATATTCCGAAGCTCAGCATCGAAGCACGCTCTCACTACGTTTCAAAATTCGGCGTATCACTCACCGACAGAATACCAACGAAACTTGAAGACATGGGCAGAAACCTCCGCAAGGTGACATGGCTTCTGGAACCCGTGATGAAACATAAATTTGCCAGGAACATCATGGAGGTGGTGTCGGGCATCGCATCTGAAAGAGAGTTTGTGCCGCTGGCAAAAAACTCGCTTTACGACAGGCTGAAAGAACGCTCAAAACTTAAGAGCGATAGAAAAGTTCTTTATTTTGCCGGATGCTACGCAAGCTACGTCCGCCCGCAGATAGGCGAGGCGATGATAAAGGTTCTTGAGGCGGCGGGAATGGAGGTAATCGTTCCCGAACAGCACTGCTGCGGCATTCCGCACCTTTCAAAAGGTCTTACGGACGGCGCAAAGGAGAAGCTGGAGGCCAACAGAAAAAGCTGGGGTGCTCTTCTGGATGAGGTGGACTACGTTGTTGCCACCTGCACATCCTGCGGGCTTTCGCTCTATAAGGAGTGGGGATTCCTCAGTGATGATGAGTTTACCAGAAAGGTTAAGTCCAAGCTGATACACATCAGCACACTTGTTAATATGAATATGGACAAACTGGAGTTCAGCGACAAGAAACTCCACCTTGCATACCATAAATCCTGCCACATGAGGTCGCTGCCGGATAATCACAGCTCCGTGAAAATGCTCTCCTGCCTTAAAGGTGCTGTTGTGGAAGATCTCGCCAGCAACTGCTGCGGAATGGCGGGAAGCTGGGGAATGAAGGCCGACAACTATGACCTGAGTACAAAAATAGGCACGCCCATGACCGACAAGCTGAAAATGAGCGATGCGGATGTCGGTGTTACCGACTGCCCCACCTGCACAATGCAGATGGAGCACATGAGCATGAAAGAGGTTAAACATCCCATTGAGGTGATGGCTGAATGTCTGAAATAAGAAAGATTCTGGCGTTTCTGCTCCTTTTTGCTGTTCCTGCGTTTGCAGGGGACGACGACTATATTCTCGGTCTGAACACGTTTGCAGACGGGATATATTCAATCTCAGCTCCCGCTCTTGAGGCATATCTTAAGGACGGACAGGACGCCCAGAAGCGGAATTACGCAAAATATCTGCTTTATAAGACATATATGAAACAGGGTAAGACCGCCGAAGCTCAGAAGTATCTGCGTGATATTGTGGATGTGGAGGACGGCAGGTTCGACAGAAACCAGATGGCGGCGGACAACATGGCTCTTCTGACATCAGGCGACTGTGCCAAGGCTGTTGAGTTTGCATCGGGCAAGCCGGAAGATGCTGTCATCGACAGCTATCTGAACTCAAAATGCCCTGTGGACGACGCTTTCATAAAGACCGTCCTGCCTAAGGTAAAATCCGAGAACATCCGGATGAAGGCGGTCACAAAATCTGCCGATAAACCGGAGACAGTGGCGAAGATATTCGATGCAACACCACTTGCGTCCCTTTCGCCTGCATCAAAAAAATATTTCGGCATCTATTTCTATAAGCAGAAGGACAATGCCAGATTTGATAAGGTCAAGGCCGATTACATGGACGGCGACCTTGCGGCTCTTGAGCTGGACAGATTCTGGGTTAAGGGTGACAAGGCTGGCTATCTGGAAAGGTTTGCTGCCATCAACGCAAAATATGAGCTTTCGGGCGCTGCTGTCTGCCGTGCCATAGACCTTTACAACGAGACGGGGAAACAGTTTGACTGCAACCTTGTTAACAAGTGCATGAGCGACTACAGTGTTGATTTCGTTAAGATAAAAGGCGCCTGCTTCGCCGAAAAAAAGGATGCCAAAGGCCTGACCGCCTTTGCGGATTCCCTGGGAGCTAAGATATTTCCGGGGCTGTGCGGATATGGCGAATATATATTCGCAAATTCGCTCTACACAGGCGAGAAGGAATCCAAATTCAGCGACTGCGAGAATAAATTCCATATAGCAGACATAATGCTCCAGAAAAAGTCATACAAAAGCCTTGTTAACATGTTCAGGGGCGAAACAGACGACATGGACAGATATTATGCCGCAATAGGCTACGCCGGACTGGGCAAAAAGAAGGAAGCGGCGGACACGGCGGCAAAGATAAAGGATTCATATCTTAAAGCCAAACTGGCAGGGGTTCTGAAATGAAAGCATTTCTTGTAGTGGTTTCCATTTTCGCCATCCTGGCAGTCGGTTTCTATTTTTCTCTGAACACACGAAGCTACGACCTTTCCCGTGAAGCTCAGCAGCTTTATGACAGAGGGGAATACAGAGAGGCCTACACAAAAGTTGATGAGGCTTTGAATCTGAACAGACTGAACAGGCAGGCCATAGCCCTGAGACCGAAGCTGATGCGCATTGTCGAGGGTGAGGACCTGCTGGGTGAAGCGAAAAAGCTGTATGAAGATGGGGTCAGCGTGGGGCTTGAGGGCAACGTTGAAGACGCAAAGATAAAAATGAAGCGGGCGTATGACATTGCAAATTCCATCCCCGGACTTTCGCCTTCAAAGCCGGAGGCAAAAGAGCTTATCAAGAACATAAACAGGGATACCCAGATGATAATCGATCGTGCTCCGGAGATAAAATATCGTGAGGCGATGAAACATGTCGGTTCGGGTGATCTTGTAAGGGCATATGAGGCACTGGGCAATATAGACCCGCAGACAGAGAAGATTCAGCGGAAACGGAGCGAAATTGCCTATCAGATGGGCATGCACAGATACAATGCTGTCCTGTCCACAGGCGGCAACAAAGGGTTGGTCGAGGACGGAATATACTGGTTCTCCGCCGTTGCTGATTTTGACGAGAATTATGCGGACGCACAGAATAAAATTTCAGAGCTGAAAAAGCTCAAATAGGGTGACAGATGTCTTTATATGATTTTAAGGGAGCCAGAATTCTGGTTGCCGGTGACCTTATGCTGGACAGATACCATTTCGGCACTGTTTCACGCATTTCTCCTGAGGCTCCTGTTCCTGTGGTGAACGTAAGAAAAACAACCCAGACCCTCGGCGGGTCGGGAAACGTCGCAAACAACATAGCCCATCTTGGTGCGGATGCGATGGTTATGGGAATCTGGGGAGCGGATTCCGATGCTGAAATTCTTAAAGGTATGATGGACAACATAAACGTCGGTTATGACATGGTCTCCACCGGAGCACCGACAACAACCAAACTCAGGGTTATCGGCGAGAAACAGCAGATAGTCAGGCTGGATTTTGAAGAGATACTGAACCTCACGCAGTCGCAGGCCTCGGAAGTGGCCGCCAAAGCGAAGGAGCATATAAAACAGTGCGGAGCTGTGGTCATTTCAGACTACGGCAAAGGATTCTGCACGCTTAACGTCTGCGAGGAGATAATAAGGCTCGCAGAGAAGCAGGGCATTCCTGTTATAGTCGACCCCAAGGGGAGCGACTGGAGAAAATATGCCGGAGCCACAACCGTAACCCCTAACGTGAAGGAACTTGCGGAGGCCGTCGGCAGACACGTCCCCAATGAGGACGAGGCGGTGGTGCTTGCCGCCAGAGAGATAATAGACAGGGTTCGCCTTAAATATCTGGTAGTAACCAGAAGCGAAAAGGGCATAACCGTTGTTGACGGCAAGGACTATATGCACTTCCCCACCGAGGCCAGAGAGGTTTTCGATGTGTCCGGTGCTGGTGACACCGTAGTTGCTTCCCTCGCTCTGGGGCTTGCAAAGGGCTTTTCGCTGAGAGAGGCTGTCATGGTGGCAAACAGAGCCGCCGGAATAGTTGTAGGTAAGATAGGCACGGCTCCGGTTCTGCTTTCGGAGCTGAACGGTGTTCACGATGTCAAATCCAAGCTTATGCCCCTTGATAAACTTCAGGCAGAGCTTGAAAAAGCAAGGCTTACGGGCAAAAAAATAGTGTTTACCAACGGATGTTTCGATATTCTGCATAAAGGGCATGTCACATACCTGAAAAAAGCGGCGGAACTGGGTGATATCCTCGTTCTGGGGCTTAACAGTGACGATTCCATCCGCAGGATAAAAGGGCCTTCAAGACCCATAAACAGTGAAAACGACAGGGCGGAGGTTCTGGCGGCACTGGAGAGCATCGGGTACATCACAATATTTGACGAGGACACCCCCCATGACCTGATAAAGGCGGTTGCGCCTGATGTTCTGGTCAAAGGGGCTGACTATAAGGTTGAAGAGGTTGTGGGCAGAGAGTTTGCGAAGAAGACCGTGCTGATAGATTTTGTGCAGGGTTATTCAACCACTTCAGTAATTAATGCAATGAAAGGAGATTCAAAATGATGATAGCCGTAACAGGCGGAGCAGGGTTTATAGGAAGCAACCTCGTCAGAGGGCTTAACCTTGCGGGCTATAAAGACATAATAATCAGCGACAACCTGAAAAAGAGCGAAAAGCACCTGAACATGAACAGACTGGAGTTTCTTGACTATGTGGACAAGGGCGACTTTCTGGAGATGTTCGACGAGATAGCCCCTCAGTTAGACGTTATTTTCCATCAGGGCGCATGCTCCGATACAATGGAAACAGACGGCAAATATATGATGGAGAACAACTATGAGTATTCATGCGCTCTGTTTAACAAGTGCATTGAGTATAACGTCCGCTTCATCTATGCTTCCTCGGCCTCTGTCTACGGAAACGGCGACAACGGCTTCGCTGAAAAACGTGAGAACGAATATCCGCTGAACGTTTACGCATTCAGCAAGTTCATATTTGACAACTATATAAGACGCTACCCAGAAAATGTCTCCATTCAGGTGGCAGGACTGCGCTATTTCAACGTGTACGGTCCTCAGGAGAACCACAAGGGCAGAATGGCCTCTGTTATAAGACATTTCTTCAACCAGTACAGAGAGGGAAAAGAGATAAAGGTGTTTGAGGGCAGCAGGGAGTTCCTGCGTGACTTTATCCACGTTGACGACGTTGTCGCAGTAAACATGTATCTGCTGAACAACCCGCAGGTGTCGGGTATTTTCAACTGCGGAACAGGCTCATGCAGAAGCTTCGGCGACATTGCCGATGTGTTCTCAAAACGCTACACAGATGCCGTTATCAAAGAGATTCCTTTCCCCGATGCATTGAAAGGCAAATATCAGAAATATACTCAGGCGGATCTCGCAAACCTGCGAAAAACAGGCTGTGACGTTCAGTTTAAAAGCCTTGAGGACGGCGTTAACGCTTATCTTGATGTCCTTGAAAAGACGGACGGCTATATAATTTAATGTTTCAGAAACGTACCGGCAGACTTGCAAGATTTCTCGACAGGTCCGCCGGTATTTTTGTTCTGGCTGCTTTGTCGTTTTTAAGGAAGCGGCGCAGCAGACCTTCCCATCCGAGATCCTTCTGTTTTGTCAAAACAGGCGGCATGGGAGACATGGTTCTCCTGTCGGCCGTAATCCGCCAGATATCCCTTAAATATCCCGAAGCAGAAATGACCATAGTCTGCTCCCCTGAAAACAGGGAGGCGGCGGAGCTTATGACCCCTTGCAGGGTTGTGGTTGCCGACCACAGGCGACCGGTTCAGCTCATAAGGCTAAGAAAGCTAAGGACTTCTGATGTTCTGATAGATTTCGGCGCATGGCCGAGGTTCGATGCACTGATCAGCCTGCTCATTCCTTCCCGCTGGCGGATAGGTTTCAGGACTGAGGGACAGCACAGGCATTTCTGTTATGACGAAATTTCAGACCACAATAAAAAAATTCATGAGCTTGACAACTATTATAATATCGCAGAAAGGTACTGCGAGCAGACCGGAGTCCTGCCGAAATTGGAGGCGGAAAAGAGAGCAGGATTGGAAAAAACCGTTATTCTGCATATGTATTGTGGGGGACATAGATATAAAAGCCGCATGTGGGCCTTCGAAAATTGGGCAAAACTGGCAAAAGAAATAAAAAACTGCGGTCTTTACCTTGCTTTTACCTCATATAGTGCAGAATCCCCCCATCTTGAAGCCTTTTTACGCAACAAAGGTATTAACGCTTTTATTATAGCGGACCGACCCCTTGTGGAATTAGCCTCCAACTTTTCTTCCTGCTTAGGGGTCATATCCGTGAACTGTGGGATATCACATTTCGCTTCCGCCTGCGGAGCGCCGGTCGTTGAACTGGCAGGTTCCGTTAATCCGAACCGATGGGGCACTCTGGGTGCAAATACGGTGTGTGTGGCGCCGCCGGAAATAGCCAAAATGCTCTGTTACGGATTTGAAAAAGATGCGGATAAAAACAGCATGGACAGGGTGTCAGTGGCAGATGTCCTTTCCGTGGCGAAAAAAACTATTCCATTATACTGACGATTCATTATATTTTAGGTTTCAGGAATACAAAGGAGCCTTTTTTGCGTAAGTATTTTATCCACACAATGGGCTGTCAGATGAACGAGTACGACTCGCAGCGGATAGCCTCGATATTAGAAAAAATGGGTTTTGTCCCCGCAGAAACAATGGAAGAAGGGGACTACCTTCTGGTGAACACCTGCAGTGTCCGGGAAAAGCCCCAGCACAAGGCCGATTCGGCCATCGGCAGGTTTAAGCAGATCAAGAAAAAACGTCCGGAAGTCAAGGTCGGTTTCTGCGGCTGTGTAGCACAGCAGGACGGAGAGAAGATCCTGAAGAACAGCAAATTCATCGATTTTGTTGTGGGAACCGACGGGCTGGACAGACTGGAAGAGGTCATCGCATGTGTCGAGAACGGCCGCAGGCTTTGCGACACACAGGTCAACGACGGCGAACTCACCATCGGCAGTTTTCGCAGAAACGTTTCAGTTTCATCATTCGTAACTATAATGAAAGGTTGTGACAACTTCTGCAGCTACTGCATAGTTCCCTATGTCAGAGGTCGTGAGAAGAGCAGAACTCCGGAGGAAATTCTGACCGAAGTAAGGTATCTTGCGGACAACGGAGCCCGTGAGGTGACACTTCTGGGACAAAACGTAAATTCATACGGAAAGGGACTGGACGAGAAGATATCCTTTCCGGAGCTTATAAATGAAGTCAGCGGGCTGGATTCAATCAAGCGGGTACGGTTCGTGACATCCCATCCGAAAGATTTTTCGGATGAGCTGATAGACATAATGCAGAACAACGAAAAGGTGTGCGAATACCTCCATCTCCCGCTTCAGGCCGGAAGCGACAGAATACTTAAGGCCATGAACCGCAAATATACCTACGGACATTACAGGGATATGGTGATGCGGGCGAAGGAGCGTATCCCGAACCTTGCGCTTTCATCGGATTTCATCGTGGGTTTCCCCGGAGAGACCGATGAGGATTTTGAATGCACCCTTAATGCTCTGCGTGAAATAGAATATGACACCATATTCGCCTTCGCCTACTCTGTGCGCCCCGGAACGGGTGCAGAGAAACTTGTGGACGATGTTCCCGAGCAGACTAAAAAGATGAGACTGGCAAAGGTGCTCGACCTACAGAAAGAGATAATCACCAGACGCTCGAAGGAGTATGAAAAGACTGTTGTTGAGGTCATGGTTGAAGGTCGTGGTAAAAAGGACGAAAATCAATTCAGCGGTAGAAACCGCCAAAATAAAGTGGTAAACTTTTCAAGCGAAAAGGAACTGAATATTGGCGATTTTGCCAAAGTATACATAACTCAGGCAAGACCGAACAGTCTTTACGGAAAAGCTCTGGAGGAAGATTCAGATGTACGAGGTTAAGGTATATAAGGTCATGAGAGAACCGCTGACTTCCAGATATCTGCTGATTCTGGATGCGGTGGATCAGACGGAGGAATCCGTCCTTATTCCCATCGGAAAGTTTGAGGCTGAGAACATCCATTCGAGAAAATGCACCGGAACCGGATGCAGAAAATCCGCATACGACATGCTGTCGCCCATTCTGGACGGACTGGACAATGTCACTTTTGAGAAACTGGTGATAGATAACTGCGACTGCGGAATATACAAGGCAAACCTGTTCATGACAGCCGGCGGAAAGGACTTCAGGATAGACTGCCGCCCGTCGGACGGGGTTGTGCTTGCCATGGACAGAAATATTCCCATTTATGTCAAGCATCCGCATGAGTGCTGTGAAATAAACAACTAAATTCATTTCATTGTGGGGGTAAAATGCGAAGAGTTTCAATCGAGGAGGCCGTAGGGCAGGTCCTCGCATACGATATTACCGAAGTCAATATAGTAGAGGGCTTTAAACACAGAGCCTACAAAAGAGGGCACATAATCGCCGCTGACGAGGTCGAACATTTAAAAAGCCTCGGCAGACGTTCCATATTCATAGAGGACGGAAACTCCACAGGGGTTCACGAAGACGACGCCGCAAAGATCGGCGCACCGCTCATAGCAGGCAGTAACATCCGCTATGATGCCGAATCGTCCGAGGGCAAGGTCAGCTTTTATGCCGAGATCGACGGACTTTTCAAGGTGGACGAAGAGCGGCTTTTCCAGATAAACAACATAGGTATTCCGTCGCTGCCCACCATCCACAACAACATGGGAGTGGAGAAGGGCAAGCAGGTCGCCGCATTCCGCATCATCCCCCTTGTCTGCGAACAGAGCGTCATGGACAGGGTCACCGAAATTCTGGACACACCCATAATTGAGATAAAACCTTATGTGGTTAAAACAGCCGCACTGCTGATAACCGGCAGCGAGGTCTATGAAGGCCGCATAAAGGACGGTTTCAGGCCGAAGCTTGAGCCGAAGCTTAACAGAATGGGCGTTGAGGTTATCGACTACCGCATAGTTCCCGATGAGGCGGATATTGTTACCGCCGCAGTTCAGGAGATGGCCGCCAAGGCGGACATGCTCATCACCACAGGCGGAACTTCTGTGGATCCCGATGACATAACCGCTCAGGCTCTTCTGGATGCCGGAGTGACATATGAAATGAAAGGCTCGCAGATCCAGCCCGGAAACAACCTTACAATGGGATATTACGGCGACAAGCCCGTCTGCGCAATCCCCGCCGCCGCACTGCATTTCTCGGCGACAAGTTTTGATATCCTTCTGCCCAGAATTCTGGCAGGGGAGAAGATAGGCAAGCGTGACATGGCGCTTCTGGCACACGGAGGCCTCTGTCATTTCTGCAAAAAATGCGTATATCCTATCTGTCCTTTCGGAAGAGGCTGAAAATGAGAGTCACCAGACAGAAAGCCAAAGAAATTCTTTATTCTATAGCCGTTAAACCTGAAACAGAGACCGTCTCTGTCAGAGACAGCTTTATGCGTGTTCTGGCGGAGGACATACACACGGAAAGGGACTATCCCGACTGCCGCAAATCCGCCGTTGACGGATATGCGCATATAGTCGGTCACGAGACCTATAATCCCATAGGCGACACAGGTGCAGGGCGCAAAGGTGCAGACGTTATAAACGGAGATGAAACCGTTTTCGTTATGACCGGAGGCAACGTTCCTGAAAACGCAGAGGCAGTGGCAAGGGTCGAGGATGCCGTTATAGAAGGCGGCAGAGTTCACCTGCCTGAATCGAAGGTTGGCGAGAACATAAACAGCATCGGCGAGGAGAACTTTGCAGGCGATCTTGTGGCCTCAAAGGGAAGCGTTATCAAAGACGGTCTGTTCCCTGTTCTGTTCTATCTGGGCAAGGGGAGCGTTCAGGTTTACAAAAAACCTAAGATAGGCATTTTTGTGACAGGCGACGAGATTCTCGAAGCCGGAGACGAATATCGCAAAGGCTTCGTATACAACACTAACAGATATATCCTTGAATCAATGTTCAACAAACACGGATTCGATTATGAATATTTCGGCCATGTGAAAGACAGTAAGGAGGAGGTTGCGGCGGCGTTTGAAAAAATGTCCGGCCAATACGACATAATCATCTCTTCCGGCGGCATATCCATGGGCAAATACGACTATGTTAAAGAGGTCTTCTCTACCTGCGGCTACGAGATACTTTTCAGCCGCACAGCCATAAAACCCGGAAGCCCCCTGATGGCGGCAAAGAAGGACGGCGGAATTTTTATCGGAATGCCCGGTTACCCCGCCGCATTCATGACAAATCTTATTTTCTATATCGTTCCGTTCCTGAAGAAATGTTACGGATATGAAACTTTTGAAAATGACGAAATAGGCGTTGTCATGGACGGAAGGACATCCTCAAGAGAGGGAAGGTTCGACATAAACAGGGCGGTCGTAAGGGCACAGAACGGTGTGTATACCGCTTCAGATGCGGGCACACAGAAAACTTCGCATTTTAACAGCTTTGCCCGTGTCAACGCTCTTCTTCTTCTCGATGAAGAGACCGGAACACTTAAAACAGGGGATAGGGCGAAGGCAATTTTTCTGTAATAATTAAATTTTATGTCTGTAATATTTCTATTTGGTTATTACTGATAAATATTGTTCTTTGTTAAAACATAGTGTATACTCGCCAGCAAGAATATTTTTCCGCTCAGGAGAGGTGTATGGGTAAGTTGCTGGTACATAACTTTTTAGGAGAAGCTCCCGGATGGTATAAGATGACTGTTCTGGGCTTTTTGCTTGTTAACCCGCTGTTTCTTTTTGCTTTTGGCCCTTTTGTTACAGGTTGGATCATAATTGCAGAATTCATCTTCACCCTTGCTATGGCTCTGAAGTGCTATCCACTTGCTCCCGCAGGACTTATAGCTCTGGAATCCATTCTGATGGGTATGACAACACCCGCTTCGGTATATCACGAAACTCATGCTAACTTCCCCGTTATAATGCTTCTTATGTTTATGGTGGCCGGAATACATTTCATGAAGGACGGCCTTCTTTTCGTTTTTACTAAACTCCTTGTTAAAGTCCGTTCAAAGATGATGCTTTCGCTGCTTTTCTGTGCGGTCAGTGCTTTTCTTTCAGCATTTCTGGATGCGCTCACGGTTACGGCTGTGATAATCGCCGTTGCATACGGATTTTACTCTGTTTATCATTCATATGTTTCAGATACGGAATCTGAAAACTATTCTGTTGATGATGACTCGCTGGTTATTGAATCCCACAAACAGGATCTGGAGCAGTTCAAGGGATTTCTGCGCAACCTTATGATGCATGCGGCTGTGGGAACGGCTCTCGGCGGTGTAACCACAATGGTTGGCGAACCTCAGAACCTGATAATCGCTGAAAAGATGAAATGGCACTTCGCAGATTTCGTCATTCAAACCTATAAAGTCACCTTCCCTGTGCTTTTCGCAGGGCTTGCCACCTGTATGTTTCTTGAAAAGACAAAGATAATGGGCTATGGATTTCAGCTTCCTGAAAACGTTTATAACGTCCTCAGAAAGAATGTTGAGAAGCAGGCCGAACAGCTTGATGCATCAGGCAGAATGAAACTTATTGTTCAGGGCGTTGTCGGCGTTCTGCTGGTTCTTTCTCTGGCTCTGCATCTGGCGGAGGTCGGGGTCATCGGTCTTTTCCTGATAGTTCTGCTGTGCGCCTTTAACGGTGTTATCAGCGAACATGAAATAGGCCATGCGTTCACGGAGTCTCTGCCGTTCACAGCTCTTCTGGTGGTCTTCTTCGCAGTTGTTGCCGTAATACATGATCAACACCTGTTCAAACCCGTGACAGATTACGTTCTGGGTATGTCCGGAAACGCTCAGCTCGGCGCATATTTCGTTGCAAACGGGGTTCTTTCCGCTGTCTCTGACAACGTTTTTGTGGCCACGGTATATATGAACGAGACCATCAGCAACTTCAAGGATATAGTTCCTCTGCTCGGCTCTCCCGAAAATGCAACACCCGAACAGCAGGCGAGAATAGTTCATCTTTCAAAACTTGCGGCATCCATAAACACCGGAACAAATATCCCCTCGGTTGCGACGCCCAACGGTCAGGCGGCTTTCCTGTTCCTGCTCACATCGGCACTGGCTCCGCTGATCAGGCTTTCGTATCTGGAAATGGTTAAGCTTGCTCTGCCCTATACCATCGTAATGAGCATCACAGGATTTCTGGCTACAGTGTATATCTTGTGAAAATAATGTAATAAACTACCTTTTTTAGGCCTTGTTTTTGGAATGGTGATTTTGTAAACTTGCGTGATGTCTTCCAGTTGTATGAGGAGAATACGCAATGAATATGGGAAAAATTTTCACCCGAAACTTTCTCGGTGAAGCCCCCCAGTGGTACAAACTCACCATTCTGGCCTTTCTGATCCTTAACCCCGTTCTGCTATATACTGTCGGCCCTTTTGTTACAGGTTGGGTGCTCATAATTGAGTTCATCTTTACTCTGGCAATGGCACTGAACTGCTATCCCCTGCCTCCGGCGGGTCTTCTGGCAGTTGAAGCGGTCTTTCTGGGAATGACCTCCCCTGCAACCGTTTATCATGAGGCGCATGCGAACTTTCCGGTTATCATGCTTCTTATGTTCATGGTGGCCGCTATCTATTTTATGAAGGACATGCTCCTGTTCATTTTCACCAGACTTCTTATAAACGTCCGCTCAAAGATGTTTCTGTCGCTCTTCTTCTGTTTTGCGGGAGCTTTTCTTTCTGCATTTCTGGATGCCCTTACGGTCACGGCGGTGGTTATAACCGTTGCTTACGGTTTTTATAAGGTCTACCACAGCTACGCCTCAGCCCTTTCCGGAGACGACTACAGCGTCGACAATGACGAGGGAATACCCGAGGAGCACAGGGACGACCTTGACCAGTTCAGAGGCTTCCTGCGCAACCTTATGATGCATGCGGCTGTAGGTACTGCTCTGGGCGGTGCCTGTACGCTTGTTGGCGAGCCTCAGAACCTTATCATCGGCGAGAAGATGAAATGGCATTTTGCCGATTTCTTTTTCCATGCCGCTCCTGTGTCAATTCCTGTTCTCATAGTGGGACTTCTGACCTGTCTTCTGCTTGAGCAGATCAAAATAATGGGCTACGGCTATCAGCTTCCCCAAACGGTCTACGACATTCTGAAAAAGAACGTCGAAAAAGAGGCCGAGAAGATGGACGGCTCCAAAAAACTGAAACTTATCATTCAGGGTGTTCTTGGCTGTCTGCTGGTTCTTGCACTCGCTCTGCACCTTGCAGAGGTGGGGGTGATAGGTCTTACGCTGATAGTTCTGCTGACAGCTCTCAACGGCATCATCAGCGAACACGAGATCGGCCACGCATTCACAGAGTCGCTTCCTTTCACAGCTCTGCTGGTGGTTTTCTTCGCCATCGTTGCGGTGATACACGATCAGAATCTTTTCAAGCCCATCATCGGATACGTTCTGAGCCTTGAAGGCAACACTCAGCTCGGGGCATATTTCATAGCAAACGGTGTGCTTTCCGCAATTTCCGACAACGTTTTTGTTGCTACGGTATACATGAACGAGACGATGAGCCACTTCAAGGATGTCGCTCCTCTGCTCGGACATCATGCGAACGATCTTTCTCCTGAGAACTTCCAGAAGCTGGAACATCTGGCAAAACTTGCGGTATCAATCAACATGGGAACCAACATTCCTTCGGTTGCCACGCCCAACGGTCAGGCGGCTTTTCTGTTCCTTTTGACCTCCGCACTCGCTCCGGTTATCAGACTGTCATACATGGAAATGGTGAAGCTTGCTCTGCCATATACCATCGTAATGAGCATCACCGGCTATCTGGCAACAATGTATCTTTTGTAATCTGCTGATAATTAAAGAGACCTGCCCATTCTGGCAGGTCTCTTCATTTTGCATCTTTTATGTATGATTTAGCTTTGTATATACACAAAATAATGTTAGACTTTATTAACGGTGATCAATGCAGGATGATAGATTTTTACACATATCAATTCTTTATGTTGAGGACGAACCCGCTATAAGAGAGGGACTGCAGCGGTTTTTCCAGCGTCGTTCCGGCACCATATATCTGGCGGCCAACGGACAGGAAGGACTGGAGCTTTTTGAAAAGCACAGACCCGACATAGTAGTGACGGATATCCGTATGCCTGTTATGGACGGACTTACGATGTCCAGAAAGATTAAGGAACTGTCTCCCGACATTCCCATCGTGATCACCACAGGGCACAACGACGAGGAGTTTCTGCTGAAGGCCATTGATGTCGGCGTTGACAAATACATCAAAAAGCCGGTGGATTTCCGTGACCTTATGAAAGTCATTCTGAACCTGTCTTCGGCGGTGCTCTATCGCCGTCAGCTTGAGCAGCAGAACAAGTTTCTCCGTGAGGTAATGGATCTCAACCCCAACTTTCTTGCAACCACAGACGGCTCAACCTGCACATACATCAACGATTCTTTTTTAAGTTTCCTCCGCTGCACCGGACTTGAGGATTTCAGACTCAGGTACGGCAGTCTGGAAAACGTTTTTGTTACCAAGGACGACTCCTTCTATGCCGGCAAGAATATTTCCGAATGGATAGCAACCGCCGCAGACGACAGGCAGACCAGCCGCATTGTGGTGATGAAGCCCGATTCCGGCGCTGAGGATGATGAGACAACATTTATTCTCACTGTCAGACATGTACCCGGAAAAAGAGAATACCTGCTCTCCTTTGCCGATGTTACCCATCTGGAGATGGAGAAACAGCTCTATATGATACTTTCAATGCAGGATCCGCTCACGAAGGTCTACAACCGTAAAAAGTTCTTCGACGAACTGGAAAAAGAGGTTGAGAGGGTTCAGAGATATCAGCAGAAGCTCTCCCTTATAATGATGGATGCGGACTACTTTAAAAACATAAACGATATCTATGGTCACTCGGTTGGTGACAAGGTTCTGATAAATCTGACAGATCTGATCCGCAAGGGAATCCGGAAGACCGATATTCTGGCACGCTACGGCGGCGAGGAGTTTGCAGTTCTTATGCCCGGAACAGACGTTGAAGGTGCTTTCGAAATCGCTGACAGACTGCGCAACTCAATAGCGTCATACGATTTCCCCGTCTGCAAAGAGGTTACCTGCAGTTTCGGCGTTGCCGAGTTTGCGGAAACTGATACCATCGACAGCTTTGTTCAGAAAGCTGATATCGCCCTTTACGAAGCCAAGAGCAAAGGACGGAACAATGCTCAGGTGTTCGAGGGCGGTTCATTCAAATGCAGCATGTGAGCTTTTCAGTTTAATATTGATTAAAGTGCTCCCCTGTGTTAGTTTTTCCCTTACGCTGTTTTTATGATTCCGGCGTTATCTGGAGATGTGGCAAGTGGAAAATCTATTTGCGAAAGACTTTCTTACGCTTGGCAGACAGGCGGATGATATAAGACATAAAATGTGGGGCAAAAAAACCTTTTTTGTCCGCAACCTTCACCTCAACTATACCAATATCTGTGTAAGCAAATGTCGCTTCTGCGCATTCGCAAAGGACACAGGGGATACGGGAGCTTATCTTTATGAAATCGACCACATGGTTCGCTATGTGGAAGAGAAAGCGCCCGATGCCAGAGAGATACACATGGTCGGCGGTCTGCACCCCGACAAACCCTTCAAATTTTACACCGAAGCAGTACATGCACTTAAAACTGCCTACCCCGACAAGACCATCAAGGCGTTCAGCGCAGTTGAAATAGACTATTTTTCAAAGATATCAGGTCTTTCTGTTCTTGAAGTTCTGAAAGCACTGAAAACGGCAGGACTTGAGATGATGCCCGGCGGCGGTGCGGAGATATTCGCTCCGGAGGTCAGAAGCGTGATCTGCCCTGAAAAGATACCCGCCGAAAGATGGCTTGAGATACACAGGGAAGCTCACGGGCTTGGTATTGTGACAAATGCGACAATGCTTTACGGACATATTGAGAATGACGAACATAAAATGCGCCATCTGGAAACCCTTCGTGCTTTGCAGGAGGAGACAGGGGGCATTCAGGCTTTCATCGCTCTTTCGTTCCATCCGGAGAACACCTTCCTTAAGGACGTTCCGCCTTCCACAGGTGTTGAAGACCTCAAGACCATCGCAGTTTCCCGCATTGTTCTGGACAACGTGCCCCACATAAAGGCATACTGGGTGATGCTGGGCGAAAAAACGGCACAGGTGGCTCTGCGTTTCGGTGCGGACGATCTGGACGGCACGGTTGTTAAAGAGAACATAACCCACGCCGCAGGAGCAAAGAGCAGCGAAGGGCTTACAGTGGCCGAAATGGCCGATTTTGCCCGTTCCGCAGGGCTGATAGCCGTTGAGCGGGACGCATTCTATAACGAAATAAAGGTATACGGCTGATATGGCTGATTATATATTCCTAAACCCCTCCCCGAACCTGCTGAAAGTTGCAGAGAACGTCCGCAACAGAGGTTTCGACGTGAAACTTGTTCGAAACGAGCAGTTTCCCGACATATCTGCGGAAACGGTTCATGTTTTTTATAACGGAACCTACAAAACTTTTTTTCAGGACGAGCCCGGTCTGGGAAATTCCAAAAGATTCATGAAAATGAAAAAAGGCTTTCTGTCGGGGTTCAGCGTCCGTGCGGTTTCATTCGAGCTGGGCAGCATATCAAGGGGGCTGTCGGCCGGAGATATTGTGGATCTTTCGCTTTTCAGGCGGCAGGCCATTGAGGACACCTACACCTCCACACAAAAAATTTCCAGCGCATCCAGCTTTTCGGCCATCGCCGAAGATAACGGAAACGCCGTCATAGTCACGGGCTACATGGAGTTTGTGGCGGGCAGTGAAAAACTGTCCATGTATGACACGGATTTCGATATTAATCAGGCTCTGGGCAACGACTACATAATCTTTATGGAGGACGGCCACAGGGTCGAGCTTTGCCGTTCGGGCAACAGACTGGTTGTAATCGGTAATAAAAACAACGATAATCTTGCATTTTTAAGTTCCAAACTGCATTTTCTGAACAAATTCAGCTTTAAAAGGGTAAAGGAACTGGTCATCTCCCGAAACAGAATGCCATGGGTGATGAACAGTCTGGATAAACGGCTGATCCTCCTGAACGATTTCAGCTATTTCAACGTATCCGTTAAGCTGTCCTCCGAGTGGTTTGACAAGGTAGGTAAACAGATATGCGCAGACAGGCAGCGGTAGCGGGCTATTTCTACCCCGCAGACAAAAACACTCTTTCCCGTTTCTTTAACGAAAACACTTCTTTATCACCCAAAAAAGATGCCCTGATGGCGATTGTTCCCCATGCGGGATACATTTATTCGGGCGCAACAGCCTTCAGAACGCTTTCATCCTTGAATATTCCTGAAACGGTTGTTCTTCTGGGACCGAATCACACAGGGCAGGGCACATCAATTTCTGTATTTCCCGAAGGTTCGTGGGAAACTCCGTTCGGTGACGTTGAAACCGATTATGATATCATTGCAGAGCTTTGTTCATCGGGGGTATTCGAGCGTGACACACAGGCTCACCGCAGGGAGCATTCACTGGAAGTGATTGTACCAATGCTCAGATTTCTGCGGCCTGACGTTAAAATTGTCTGCATCACAGTGAAAAATTCCAATAAAAACACTTTAAAAACTGCATCAGAGATACTATTTTCATCTGTTAGGAACAAAAATGTGCTGATTGTGGTGAGTTCTGATATGAATCACTTCGAAAATGCACAGATTACGGAGCAAAAAGACGCTCTCGCCATAGATGCTCTGTTGAAATCCGATGAAAACATGCTGTATAATGTTGTGGTCGGCAATGATATATCAATGTGCGGAGTGTTTCCTGCGTACATCGGTTTGCTGTATTGCAAACTTTGCGGGGAGCACAGGGCGGAACTTACGGAACATACACACAGCGGCCTGGCCTCGGGCGATTACGACAGCGTGGTGGGCTATGCCGGAATTATATATTACAGGGGTGAAGAATGAAGGTCAGAACGGCGGTTTTTCCCGTTGCGGGGCTCGGAACCAGACTTTTGCCTGCGACAAAATCGATTCCTAAAGAGATGGTGACGCTTATTGATAAACCTTTGATACAGTACGCAGTTGAGGAAGTCATTGCGGCTGGTATCGAAAGGGTGATATTTGTTTCCGCCAGAAGCAAAAGAGCACTGGAGGATCATTTCGACTATTCTCCCGAGCTTGAATATCAGCTTGAGGGCAACAACAAGAACGAACTTCTGGAGGAGATGAAGCGCATCTCCGAAATGTGTGACATAACCTATGTCCGCCAGAAGAACCCCAAAGGCCTCGGCCATGCAGTTCTCTGCGCCAGAGACGCCGTGGGACGTGAACCATTTGCCGTGATACTGCCGGATGATATCATTATGAGCAAGACACCGGTTACGGCACAGCTTATTGAGCAGTTCAACCAGACCAAAAAATCCGTTATCTCCCTTATGGAGGTTCCGGAAGGGGACACAAGCAAATACGGTATTGTCGTTCCCGGCGAAAAGGTGAACGACAGGCTTATGAGGCTTGAGGGTATGGTGGAGAAACCGAAAGAGAATCCGCCGTCAAATCTTGCCATTATCGGCAGATATATCCTCACCAACGAGGTCATGGACGCTCTGGAGAACATACCCAGAGGTGCAGGCGGGGAGATTCAGCTTACGGACGCAATCCTTGAGGTTGCAAAACAGAGCAGGGTCTACGGCTATCACTTCGAAGGAAAGCGTTTCGACTGCGGCAATAGATTCGGTCTTTTCGAGGCGGCTGTCAACTTCGCTCTGGAGAGGGAAGACATGCGTGAGCATGCGATGAACGTTATTAAAGGTATGCAAATCTGACACCCTGAGAGGTGAGTCAAATGCAGGACAGAATAGAGAAAATAAAGTTTATCCACGGACTCTTCAAAAAGGAACTGGATGAGCTTCTTAAATTTGCCAATTCGGCAAAGGCCAGCCTGACGGAAACTCAGGGGCCGCCAATGGATATAGTCATCAGCGACAGAGACGTTACTCTGTATGTTGAGCTTCCGGGGCTTTGTGCGGATGATTTCACCGTATATCAGCTGGATGATCTTGTGGTGATAGAGGGGATGAGACCCAAAGAGCAGGTGGAGATGGTGCGGTTCATCCGTGTTGAGCGTGAGGCCGTATGGTTTCGCAGGGTGGTTCGTCTGCCTTTCTGCGTAAATGATTCCGAAACCACTGCAAAACTGAAAGACGGGATTCTCACCGTAAAAATATCCAGATGTGCCTGTGAGATAGAGTGATTATTTTAATGGAGGACAAGGATGGAACAGTTTGAACAGGAGATAAACATACCCGATGAGCTTCCGCTTCTGCCCGTAAGGGACATCGTGGTTTTTCCATATATGGTACTGCCCCTTTATGTGGGCAGGGAACAGAGCATCGCCGCAGTTAACGAGGCTTTGAACGAGGACAGGCTTATTTTTCTTGCCTGTCAGAAGGATGCTTCCGTGGAAGATCCGGAGAAGGAAGAGATTTACAAGGTCGGAACCGTGGCCGTTATTCTGCGGATGCTCAAGATGCCCGACAGCAGGGTAAAACTGCTGATTCAGGGTATCAAGCGTGCGAAGATAACCGACTATGTTGAGAGCGATCAGGGGCTCAGAGTCAAGATTGAGCAGATAGCCGATGACGTTAAAGAGGAGAACATCGATGTTCAGGCTCTTCTGCGCCATTCCAAAGACCTGCTGACCAAAGCCGTATCCCTCGGCAAACCCATGCTTCCCGATCTGCTCGCAGTTATCGACAGTATTGAGGAGCCGGGCAAACTGGCAGATATCATAGTGTCCAACCTCGGACTTAAGATGGACGAGGGACAGACGGTTCTTGAGATTGAAAACCCTGTGGACAGACTTAAGAAGGTGGGCGAACTCCTAAACCGTGAGATATCCATTCTGGAAGTTCAGCAGAAGATAATGAACGATGCCAGAGGCGAGATAGACAAGAGCCAGAAAGAGTATTTCCTCCGTGAACAGCTCAAGGCCATCAAGAAGGAACTTGGCGAAGAGGACGATTTCCAGCTGGAGATGGAGGAATATGCCAAGAAGATAAAGAAATGCAAAATGCCGAAGAAGGTGAACGAAGAGGCTATGAAACAGCTGGACAGGCTGTCGAAGATGCATCCCGATTCGGCTGAATCCACAGTGGCACGCACCTATCTCGACTGGATGGTGGAGATACCCTGGAGCAAGGCCACCAAGGATATGATAGATATCAAGAACGCTAAAAAGATTCTGGATGAGGATCATTTCGGGCTGGAAGAGGTTAAGGACAGGATTCTGGACTTCCTCGCCCTGCGCAAGCTGAAGAATGACCTGAAAAGCCCAATCCTCTGTCTTGCGGGCCCTCCCGGCGTAGGTAAGACCTCTCTGGGTATGTCCGTTGCGAAGGCCATGGGCAGAAAATACGTTCGTATGTCCCTTGGCGGCGTACGTGATGAGGCCGAGATAAGAGGTCACAGAAGAACCTATATCGGTGCGCTTCCCGGAAAGATTATTCAAGGTATGAAGACTGCGGGCACGAACAACCCCATTTTTATGCTGGATGAGATAGATAAACTCGGTTCGGATTTCAGAGGCGATCCTTCATCGGCTCTGCTTGAGGTTCTCGATCCCGTGCAGAACGTCAGCTTTGTCGACCATTACCTCGGCGTGCCGTTTGACCTGTCGAAGGTACTGTTCATAACAACGGCTAACTACCTCGACCCCATTCCTCCGGCGCTGAAAGACAGGATGGAGATCATCAACATCCCAGGCTACACCGAAGAGGAAAAGATAAAAATATGCGAAAAGTATCTGATACCCAGACAGAAGAAAGAGAACGGTCTGGACAAATACGAGATAATTTTCACCAAGAAGTCACTTTCCGAGCTTATATCCGGCTACACCATGGAGAGCGGACTGAGAAACCTTGAGCGCACCATCGGAACCGTATGCAGGAAAATAGGCCGTAAGATAGCTGAGGGAGACAAGTCGGAATCATTCACAGTTACCGAAAAGTCTCTGGAAAAGTTTCTCGGGCCGGTTAAGTTCATCGGTGAGGAAGCACTGAAAGAGAATGAGGTCGGCGTTGTCACCGGTCTTGCGTGGACCCCTGTGGGCGGCGACGTCCTGTTCATCGAGTGTACGAAATACAAGGGCAAGGGTGCTCTGAACGTTACCGGTCAGCTTGGGGATGTTATGAAGGAATCATCCAGAGCGGCAATGACCTACGTCCGCACCATAGCCGAGAAATACGGCGTTAACCCGGACGATTTCGATAACTTCGACTTCCATGTGCATATTCCTGCGGGCGCTATTCCGAAAGACGGCCCCAGTGCGGGCATAACTATGGCGACCTGTATCCTTTCTTGTCTCACAGGCAGAAAGGTTGACAAAGGTGTGGCCATGACCGGAGAGATAACCATCACCGGAAAGGTTCTGCCCATCGGCGGTCTGAAAGAGAAACTGCTGGCGGCGAAACGCCACGGCATTAAAAAGGTTCTGGTTCCTGCCAAGAACGAAAAAGATCTGCGTGGACTGCCGAAGTATGTCACAAAATCCCTTGATATAGTATATGTGTCAACCTTCGACGAGGTCGTGCCACATGCACTTATAGATTAAATATTTGAATATTCAGTAAAGCCCTCTTGCAAAACAGGAGGGCTTTTTCTATATTGATGTTGAGTATCAATAATATTTTCCGGAGTCTCATATGTCCTCAAAACTTATAGAAAAGAACGTCAATATCGGCGGGATGACCTGTGCCGCCTGTGTGCGCAGGGTCGAGAAGAAGCTCGGCAAGATGGAGGGTATAGCCTCCGTTTCCGTTAATCTGGCGACTAATTCGGCCGCAGTTGAATATGACCCCGCAGTGACTGATATCGATGCCATCGGTGAAGAGATAGAGCGCATCGGTTATGTCTATAAGGGTTCTGATAAGGACTTCATGGAGGACGAGACAGAGGCGTATTACGCTAAATCCCTGAAACTGACCGCCCCTGTGGCGTTCATCGTCTTCCTTTTCACAATGGTCATAATGCCGCCCCACGAATACATGGTGATCACCAACTGGGTGATGATGTTTCTGACCCTGCATGTGATGTACTTCGGCGGGCGCTCATTTTATAAAATTGCATGGAAGAACCTGAAAAACCGCACTTCGGACATGAACACCCTGCTTGCACTTGGAACCCTGTCCGCATTCGGCTATTCGGCTGCGGTCACAGTGTTTCATGATTTCTTTTACAAACTCGGTGCGGCGCACGTTTATTATGACGCATCAGCAGTTATCATCACGTTCATTTTGCTGGGCAAACTCCTTGAAACAAGGGCAAAAAAGAAGGCGGCGGGAGCTATAGAGGCACTTCTGAACCTCGCACCCAAGACCGCTACCATAATAGAGAACAACGGAGAGCGGGAAGTTGCCGCCTCGTCACTTAAAATAGGCGATGTCATCCGTGTTAAACCCGGCGGCTCAATAGCCGTTGACGGTGTGGTGGAACACGGGCAGGGCAGTGTGGACGAATCCATGCTCACAGGCGAATCCGTTCCTGTTTCAAAGCGTGTGGGCGACAATCTGTATGCCGGAACGATCCTTACCAGCGGCACCCTGCTTTATCATGCCGCCTCAGTCGGTTCCGACACTGTGCTTGCGGGCATAATTAAGGCGGTAAAGGGTGCCACTGCATCCAAACCGAAAGTTCAGCGCATGGCTGATCAGCTCTCGGCGGTCTTTGTTCCGGTGGTGATACTCATCGCAGGAGCAACGCTGGGAACATGGATGATATTCGGCCCCGAACCTGTCCTGACAAACAGTCTGGTGGCCTTCGTTTCAGTACTCATCGTTGCGTGTCCCTGTGCAATGGGGCTTGCGACCCCCACAGCGGTAATGGTTGCAACGGGCAGGGGAGCATCCGAGGGGATACTGGTTAAGAACGGCGAGACCCTTGAAAAAGCATGCCGTGTGAACAGAGTGATATTCGATAAGACCGGAACCCTTACCACCGGAAAGCTCCGAGTGGAGGACGTCCACGTTGCAGTGGGGTATACCGAGGAGAAACTTCTTGAATATGCCTCATCCCTTGAGTCTCTGTCGGAACACCCTCTGGCAAAGGCGGTGGTTACATATGCAAAATCGAAGAACATCCACCCCCAACTGGTGGCTGATTTCCATAATATAGATGGAGAAGGCGTGAGAGGAAATGTTGACGGCCGTGAGGTTCTGGTGGGCAAACTTGATTTCCTCAGCGGTAACGGTGTCGAGGCTGTTCCTTCGGACTTCGCAGGTTCACATGTTTATGTGGCTGTGGACGGTGTCTATGTTGGCGTGTTCGGCGTCGCAGACACGGTTAAAGAGGATGCGGCGGCTACCGTTGCCCAGCTTAAGAAGATGCACATCACCCCTGTGATAATCTCCGGCGACAATGAAAAATCCGTGAAAAGCGTTGCCGAAAAACTCGGTATCTATGAATACTTCAGCGGAGTATCACCCAAAGGCAAACTGGACAAGCTCCATCAATACCGTGACAACGGCGATATCGTCGCCATGGTTGGTGACGGCATAAACGATGCGGCGGCTCTTGCGGCCAGCGACGTGGGATTTGCCATGAGCGGCGGAACGGAAGTTGCAATGCAGTCAGGAGACATAACGATTATTGCGGACAAGACCGACAGAATAGTCAAAGCCATAAAGCTGTCAGGCTACACCCTGAACGTCATAAGGCAGAACCTGTTCTGGGCTTTCATATACAACATAGTGCTGATCCCCCTTGCGGCGGGCGTGTTCTATCCGGCTTTCGGAATAAGGATGATGCCCATGTATGCGGGCGTGGCCATGGCTTTCTCTTCTGTAAGTGTGGTGAGCAACTCGCTGAGGCTTAAGATCAAGAAGCTTTGAGGGAGTAGTAATACTTTTTCAGCCATGCGCCGATGAGCTGACCGGCAACTGAAAAAAGCAGGAAAAGCGGGATATACGTCCATGGAGTGTTCGTGGATATGCGTATAATCGCCACCACGGGAATGGGGGCGTGTACGCAGGTGATCCATGCCAGCGAAAACTTTCTGGTGTAGGTTCTAAGCCAGCCAAACGGCAGATTCAGAATAAACGCAACTATGCAGATTGCAATAACGCCTTGAATTGATGTCATGATTTCTATATAAGACTGGAATGAGGTTTTGTAAATGAAAATTTTGTTAATCGGCTTAGGCGGCTTCATCGGGTCAGTTGCAAGGTTTTATACATCTAAATGGACAAACCTGCTGTTCCCGTCAAAAGTTCCCTTCGGAACGGTTGTCGTAAACGTTGCCGGTTCATTTATAATAGGCTTTCTGATGGTTATGGCTGTTGAAAAGCTGGTGGTGAACGAGGATATCAGGCTTTTCATAGGCGTAGGCGTCCTTGGCGGCTTCACAACCTTCTCGACATTTTCAGTGGAAACAATGTATCTTCTTGAGGAGGGCTCTTTTGTGCCCGCTCTCATATATATAGGCTGTAACCTTTTTCTGAGCCTTCTGGCGGCATACGGCGGAATGCTCATAGCCCGCAGTATAATATCATAAACGGAGATTTAAATGGCTGGAAATACATTCGGTAACATTTTTACCATAACAACATTCGGCGAGAGCCACGGAAAGGCTGTCGGCGTTGTTATAGACGGCTGCCCCCCCAACATAGAACTCTCAACAGAGTATGTTCAGAAGGAACTGGACAGGCGCAGACCCGGCCAGAGCGAAGTCTCCACCCCCAGAGACGAGTCCGATACTGTGGACATCTACAGCGGCGTATTTGAGGGGAGAACCACCGGAACACCTGTAATGATGATGGTGTTCAACAAAAATCAGATGTCAAAGGACTATGATGCGGTTAAGAATCTGTTTCGCCCCGGTCATGCGGATTTTACATATTTCTCCAAATACGGCATCCGTGACCACAGAGGCGGCGGCCGTTCATCTGCCCGTGAGACAATCGGCAGAGTGTGCGGCGGCGCAGTTGCAAAGGCTGTGCTTTCTCAACTGGGCATCTCTATAACAGGATACGTTATTCAGGTCGGCCCCCACAAAGCGGTTAAAAAAGATTTTGACTATATAGAGAAGAATATCATACGCACCTGCGACCCTGATGCGGTTCAGGCAATGACAGACTATATACTTGATGCGAAACAGGACGGTGATTCTGTGGGCGCAATAGTCGAGGTAACTGTGAAGGGTGTACCTGTGGGCGTGGGCGAACCCGTGTTTGACAGACTGAACGCAAACCTTGCGAAAGCTATAATGTCCATTCCTGCCGTTAAGGGTATCGAGTTCGGAAGCGGATTTCAGGCGGCTCTCATGAGGGGCAGCGAACATAACGACGAGGTCACCAAATACGGCTTCCTTTCAAACAACGCAGGGGGAACTCTGGGCGGCATAGCCAGCGGACAGGACATAGTGTTCCGCTTCGTTGTAAAACCCGCCAGCTCCATTACCGTGCCCAAGCAGGGTATCGATCTGTACGGCAATGAGAAGACAATAATAACCGAAGGACGCCACGATCCCTGCGTCGCACCCCGTGTCGTTCCGGTTGCAGAGGCCATGTCGGCTGTCACTGTCCTTGACCTGATAATGTCTGACAGAGCTGTAGCTAAGTTCTTCACTAAATAAGGATAAGGCCGTGATGCGCCCCTGACAGGGCTTGTAGAAAAATGTTAAAAAAAATGAAATAAGTTATTGACTTCATAAGCCGGATTGGCTATAACACATCTCCGCCGGACACCACACCTTGAATGGTGAAAAGGTTCAGACGGAAAAGATGTTAGAAAGCGGCATCGCAAGATGCCGATTGCTTTTTAAAAGGGTGCTGAAAAGAATTCTTAGAAGAGCAAAAAAAGTGGTTGACAAGGCGGGCTGAATAAAGTAAGCTCACCGACTCCTGAGAAGGTTAAGGCCTTTGAGGGGGTTGAAAAAAAAGATGTTAGATTTTATAAAAAAGAGATTGACAACGGTGGGTATATTTGATAGATTCACCAGCCGCTTGAGAGAGCGGGATGCTTGATGGGCCGGACGGAAGGAAAAAAGAAAGTTTAAAAAAACTTCTTGACTTTCGAAAGGGAATCAGGTAAGTTAATCCTCCCCTGCAAAGGGGATTTAAAGTCTCCGGGGCTTGGTTGGATCAGGAATGGTTCAGGTGGGTTCCACTGATGTTTGACAACAGAATAAGGTCGATATGTGATAAAAAGATTTATACAGAGTTCGGATGGAGAGTTTGATCCTGGCTCAGAACGAACGCTGGC